>NZ_JAUBQQ010000102.1:0-859 GCF_036701335.1 Microcoleus sp. Pol12B5
AATGACTAATGACTAATGACTAATGACTAATGACTAATGACTAATGACTAATGACTAATGACTAATGACTAATGACTAAATCTGATCCCAATAAAGTTTTGCGGCAATTGCCCTTAGCTGCAGGAGGGTTAGCAGGTACGCTGCTAATGGTAAATCGGTTGCTGACAGAGCAAATTACAGATTCTCAAGCTCGATCGGACGCTTTGGGAGTAATTATCAGCGCTTTGCTGATTTTAACAGGTTTGCTGTGGCAGCAGGTGCAAGCGCGATCGCCCGATTCCGTAAAACTTATCGGCGAAGAAGGTTTTGAATTTGCGCCGGATTTGCCGGATGCCGTGAAAATAGAATTAGCCTGGGCGTCGCGTTTGCTGTTGACAAATACCGCCACAAGGTCGATCGTCATTGTGTATCAGGGAAAAGTTTTATTGCGACGCGGTATTTTAGGCATCAATCCCGAAGTCAAACCAGGACCGATTTTGCAGCGAGTTCTCGACAAAAATAAACCAGTTTATTTAGTAAATCTCAATATTTATCCCGGCAAAATTGAATTTGACTATTTGCCAGAAAATACCCAAGGAGTCATCTGTCAACCTATCGGCAGCCAAGGCGTTTTAATCTTAGGTGCTAACGCGCCCCGCAGCTATACAAAACAAGATGAAAACTGGGTTGAAGGCATTGCCGACAAACTAGAAAATACCATCAATCGATTTTAGATTTTAGATTTTAGATTTTAGATTTTAGATTTTAGATTTTAGATTTTAGATTTTAGATTGTGGATTGTGGATTTTAGATTTTAGATTTTAGATTGTGGATTGTGGATTTTAGATTTTAGATTTTAGATTGTGGATTGTGGATTTTA
>NZ_JAUBQQ010000102.1:959-14784 GCF_036701335.1 Microcoleus sp. Pol12B5
GATTGTGGATTTTAGATTGTGAATTTTAGATTTTAAATTGTGGATTTCACAATGCCAGACCGCGTCTTGGTGCGCTCCTCTTCGAGGACTGCGCTAACGACGGATTTGCATCATTCTCGGTGTTTGCTATCGGCAATAAACAAGATTTATTACCGATATCTTTTGAAAAGAAGAAGAGCCAGCGCTGCACCCAACGAAATTTCTAGGGTTTGAGGGTCTTCTTAACCACCAAGACGCGGGCGGCGTGTACAGGGCGCACCTTAATCCTCAACAAGACTTTCCGGGTGCACCTAGCGCACCTTACTAGCTCACAAATCGCAACTCAAAACTCAAAACTACTACCGAGCCCAGTCAGTACCGCGCCACAGCGTAAAAAACAAAACACTAGAAATTAGCGCGCCCAGTAGCCACTTAATAGCATTTTTAAATAACCCCAAGCGCTGACTAGACTGAACCGCAGCACTTTGCGTCTGTAACCTTTCCTTAGCCGGGGTAATTCTCGAAAGAATTTGCTCTTTCAATTGCTGTGGGTTTTGCGTATCCGCTGGTACTCCCAAACGGGTAAGTTCCCCGGCCAAATTCCTTAAATCTTCAGGACTACCCTTATTCAGCCGTTCTTCCACCTGCTGCAACTGAGCTAATTGTTGGTTTGCTTGAGTAGTAATTTGCTGGTTGTTTTGGTTGTTGACGTAGATAGTGCCAAAAATTCCCAAAGGCAGCATCAACAGAAAAAGCAGACCTAGCAGCAGACACACCCAAGACAAAACCTTCAAAAAAACGTCTTCCAAGGCTCTGCGATCGTACCCTTCGCCAAAAAATATCAGCGCCATTGCCAGTAGAGGAACTGGCACTCGTTCCACTACAGCCCCAATCGTCTGCAATTCCCAGAGGCGATTACCAAAATTTGCTGGTATAAGAACTGCAATTGTATCTAATACAGACAAAATTAATAGACCGTAGCCAATCCAACGCAGTCTGTAGATAGAAAAACCTTGTTCGCCTTGTAAGTCATTCATAAAATAATCAGAGTTGTTGTTAAGAAAAATCTCTCTTGACCCCGCTCAAGAACGGATACAAGCTCCCGACAACAGTCGTGGAGAGTCAAAAATTTTAGACTCTTGTTCAAGCTTCCAGATTCACCTGTGGAGTAAAGCTAAAAGCTAAAAGCTAAAAGCTAAAATCTACTGAATCGAGTCAAGGATCGGGGAATCGCGGTTGCCACCACTCATACCAAGAAACCCAAGCATTCTCTAGAATTTTTTTGGCATCTTCTGGAGTTGTTTTATCCAAAGGCACAGACATCTGAGTCCACAAACAGCGCCGGTCTTGAATATTTCCCCTACCTAACAACCAAAACAGAATACGGTTTGGCTGCCAATCGCGAGTATTTCGATTATATCTAAACTGTTGGGAAGTTACTGTAGCACTGCCATTAGGATTGATACACGAACTCAAATACAGTCGATTTTGCTGTTGCAAAATTCCGTGAAACCCCGCGCCTTGAGTGTTTGCCAATGCTAGTTTAACAGGATACGACTTGAGAATAGTATGTCCTTTCATCATACCTTCCACATCCCCAATGGTGTTTACCGCATAGCGCATCTCTATTTCTAGATCCATGCTATTTTTTTGATATTCATATTTCCTGGCAGCTTTGAATTCTGAATTTTCCTTAATTTCCAGAAGCGCGCTCTTGTTTAGTTTCCAATCGGCTAGAGGCACCGACTCGGGAAACTCAAACGGGGTTGCCACATTCTTGCCATCCGATGGATAGAAAACCAATTTTCCGGCAACCAACAAAACGCCTCCCAAAGTAACAGCCAACAGGGAAAGCCTAAGTGGTTTCCAAGAGGTAATAGCCATTAGCAATTCTGTCCTTCCTGATTTGGGGGTTGGTCTTTCAAAATTGCGAACCAGCAGAATAACCCGAAAATAAATACAGCAATCATCGAAAATATTACCGAACCATTTCCTTCGTGCCAGTATTTAAATGCTTCTGGTTTAGATAGCGATACCAGCACTGCCAGGAGACCAACTCGCGCGGCATTAACTAGAAATGCAGTAATTATGGCTACGAATGGCAATACGATTTTCTGACCCGTAGTGGTAGGAAACATCAGTAAGAAAACCAGAGCTAGTCCTAACAATTGTAGCATCGCATTTACGCCGGAACAGCCGTGATACACTTCCACGCTGCCCTTTTCCAGGATGAGAAAAACCCCTTTCCGCACCACTTCAAATCCTATATAGTGCAGGAGGAAAGCTGAAAATTTTGCTGTTAATAGGGCGACATCAACGAAGACTCCGATTAATCCGGGAGGAATAGCTGTATAGCCAAGAATTAGAAGTTCCTGCCAATATTGTTTCAGTCCTTTTGTGCCGGAAGCGAGCAATGCAAGACTGATTCCTGACAAAAAAGGCGTTGCTCGGATGAAAAAGTCGTATCCAGATATCGACGAGCTTTTTAGCAAAATTAAAGCAATTAACGATGACCCAAAGACGCTGGCGAAAATTCCGCTTTCAAAAGTTAAGGATTCGTGCCTTTCCCAAATTAAAAATGCTACGACTCCCCAAAAAAGTAACATTGTACCGAACAGGTCAGTGTCGTTTGTTCTGGAAGTCAGAGTTAGGTGTATGGCAATCAAACCGGAGGCGATGCCTAACAGCCAGTATTTAGGTTCTTGGATGTGCTTGAGCGAGTTTATTTCGGTCATTGCTGCTTTTTGTTTTTCCTAAAAGCTTCTAAAAGGCTTAAGCTTGTAACTCTATTAAAATTATCAGCTACAAACACTTAAATTTATGCGTTTGGGATGATTTTTCACTAAATCTTCACAAAGATTGACAAGAGCAAATATGTGTGATATCTACCTTCACCTAATTCAATCTGAAGTTAGGAGCAAAGACAAAAGAAAACTGATTTTTTAACTCGGATCGATCGCACTTAACGAAAGATTTTCCTCCGTCAAACCCGGTTTCTGCGCCAAAAGTTAAAATGTAAAGCTTGAAGGCAAGACAGAAACCTTTCTGGACGCACTCTTGAGCTGAAAAACCAGTTTTTTAGTGGTTCTGGTTCGTGGTAGCCCGTGCGTCCATGAGTAGATTAGTTAGAGTAGACTTTCCGGTAGTAAGTTTGATATTCCTCCGAAAGCAGGGGTTCCCACCACTCCCGATGGGCTAAGTACCATTCTACAGTCTGTCGCAAACCTTCTTCAACTGTTACTGAGGGAGTCCAACCTAACTCGGTTTTAATTTTGGTGGCATCAATAGCATAACGCCGATCGTGCCCGGCTCTGTCTTTGACAAATGTGATCAATTGTTCGCAAGGACGGGCGGGTAAATCAGAAGCTAATTCGTCCATTAGCTGACACAGCATTCTGACTAAATCGAGATTTTTGACCTCGTTGTTGCCACCAACATTGTAGGTTTCCCCAGGCTGACCACGGTGAATAACGGCATCTAAAGCGCGGCAGTGGTCGAGAACGTAGAGCCAATCTCGCACGTTTTGACCGTCGCCGTATACTGGCAACGGTTTGCCCAATAACATATTGATGCACATTAATGGAATGAGCTTTTCTGGGAAGTGATAGGGGCCGTAATTGTTGGAACAGTTGGTGATAATTGTCGGGACGCCGTAGGTGTGGAAATAGGCGCGGGCGAGGTGGTCGCTGCCAGCTTTGGAGGCTGAGTAGGGACTGTTGGGCGAGTAGGCGGTTGTTTCTGTGAAGGCTGGGTCATCGGGGCTGAGACTGCCGTAAACTTCGTCGGTAGAAACGTGGAGGAAGCGCATTTGTGCTTTGAGAGATGCCTCATCAATTGCTTCAAAATGCTTGCGGAAGGCTTCTAACAGTGTGAAGGTTCCGACAACGTTGGTTTGAACAAAGGCGGCAGGCCCGATAATTGACCTGTCAACGTGGGATTCTGCAGCAAAGTGGGCGACTGTGGTGATGTTTTCTTCTTTGAGCAAGGTATCGACTAAGGTTCGATCGCAAATATCCCCCTGCACAAACCGAAAATTTTCGCCTCCTTCCAAAGTTGTCAGGGTTTGTCTGTTTCCGGCGTAGGTTAAAGCGTCGAGTACGACTACTCGATCGCCCGGATAGCTGCTGCACCAGTGATGCACAAAATTCGAGCCGATAAATCCAGCCCCGCCCGTCACCAACAATCGGCGAGGAGCTCGCTCAATGCCTTGAGTCGCGTTGTCTGTCATAAAAATAAGAGTTATTCCAATAACTAAGCCTTTACAAAAGTAGCCTTAAAAGTAGTTTGTCACCAACTGTTTGCCACTCTGTAATTAAAATTTCTACTGTCTCACCTCAGATTTTGTAATTTGGGCGCGATCGAAGTATTGGTTCACAAAACTTGAACTTCTACCGAGCTGTTAGTCCAAATGCTTACAGACTAAGCATTTCAGATGTGTAAGCTGGCAATTTTAAATTTGAATTGTGTGAGGCTATAGCTGACTTTTGCGATCGATCCTCGATATGGGCGGCGCGCAGAGTTGATACATTTGTAAAGAGCTGTTACCATTAATTTTTTAATTATCCTTTACAATCTGCACAGCACCATGAAGAAGTTTCAAGTGTTAGCTGGCATTGCTTCCGTCGTCGCGATCGCAAGCAGCATCGCCATAGGTGACGCCGCATCTGCTTTCCCCTGTTCCTACAGCAAATCAGGGGCAGCTAAATCTGGTTCTGCGACAACGATCCTAGGTTCTGGCGGCTCGGAGCGCATGAATCCGTGGAAATCCTACAAAACAGCAGCTCTCGGTTTCCTAGGTTTGGCTGGAGTTTTGGGTGGCGGAGCGGCCTACATGAGCTACCGTGCCGGCAAGCGCGCCTCTGCTGCTTGCGCTGCGATGACCGATAATTTTGAAGTTTTTGAAGAGTCGGCTCCGATGGCAGATGCAGGTGTTTCTGGACACATGGAAGTTCCTGCCTTGCTCGATTTGACGGCGGCTGGTGCTGTAGCTGAGTCAGCAGATGCGGTTGCAGTCGTTCGCGAACACCCAGAAGCTCCAGGCGGCGAGCTGGATTTGCCAGTTTCGCCAGGTGCTGAGTTGAATTCTGAAATTGCGATCGAACAAGTCCAAAGCGCGATCGTCAAATAGTTATCTCAAACCAAAGTATTCGCTTAGCGCACCTCCAATCTTCCAAGATTGGAGGTTTTTTGAGTAGAAATTATCTAGCCTACAATTTCTTGTCCGGGTGATCGCAAAGCACTGCCAACAATAGACAGATGAATCGATAGCACATAATCTCATATTTCGGCAAAGCAAAGGAACGCCGAATTAAGCTAAATAAAAAAACTCTGGCTACAATCATCAATTTCATAGCAATTATTAAAAGTCGCCGCTCTCCGTCAGGACAATGGTGTGCGGTTTCCCTACTGTATTTGAACTGTATTTGATCCGATTGAAAACTGTTATAAAATTAGATGAGTCAAAGCGAGACAGTACGCTGCCGAGGCGATCGCTCAAAATGCCCTCGATATCAATCTGAGGTTAGACGGCAAGAGTGCAAATCGCCTGCTATCGTTGGAAATATAGCCCTACAGATTACAACTATAGGTTATTATGAATGCTTGGCGCGATCGATTCAATCAATTTACAGGTAAAACTAGATTGGCAGTTTGCCGGGTGTTCGTTCACCTAACAGGCGAAGAAGTTGCACCGCTGTTAGGAGTTCTCAATCGCACCGCCAGAGAAGCAATTGATGCCGATGGCGACCTAGCAGTTTTAGGAGAAGGTCTTGTAGAAATTTGCAATCACCTGTTGCAGTACGACAACTACTGGCAAGCAGCTGCCAATGAAGGCGATGTTTTTTGGAATGAAGGCGAAGCCGGCGATTATGTGGATGAACTTTTCACTGATTCAGCCGATCGCTATCTCAGCGAGCCTCAATACAGTACATCTGTTTACGATAAAAAATCCCCCTTGTCTTTGCCGGTAACTAGAAATGTGGTGGTGATGCTGACAGTTGCTTATGAAGGCGAAGTTCCTGCCCTAGAAACTGATCTCGCTGACATCAGCGCGCTTAAAGTCGGTTTAAAAGCACTGATTAATTTACATTACCAAGAAAGGCTCCGAGCTGTGCAAGTTCACTTTTCTCCCGCACAGTTGGGAGACGAACTTACCAACGACCAAGTGTTGGTCAATTTCCCAGAACTTATTCCCCTTTAAGGAAGGAGTAATTAGTTATTAGTTATTAGTTATTAGTTATTTGCTACCAATGCGCGCTGCCCCATGCGCGATGCCCGATGCCCAATTACCAATTACTATTTATGATGCTGCGAAGACTGACAATTTATTTAATGGCTTTAACTTTTTTATGGACGGCAACCGCCTGCGGTTCTCCTAGTAGACAAACTTCTACAAATCCTGCTGGCAATCCAAATATTAACACAGTGCGTCCTGCACCAAACAATAACTTGGCTCAAGGTCAATATCCTGTACAGCAAGCTACCTACGACGATGCGGATGGCGAATACAGTTTGATGTTGCTGAATACTCCCGCCGGCAGTCCCCCAGTTTACCGGACTAGGGATTTGCAAATGGCTCGCTTAACAGATGAAGAAATATCAGCAGGCAAGAAAAGTTATCTAAACTTGGATAACAATCAAGCGGTTTTGCATTTGACAGAAGATTTTAAAATTGAGTACGTCCACAACGTTACCGAAACTGTTCCTAATCCTCAAACCGGTCAGCCACAAACCGTAGTAGTGCGGCAGCAATCTGGCTTCTGGGCGCCGTTTGCTGGAGCTGTTGCCGGTCAGGCGATCGGTAGTTTGTTATTTAGACCGCAATATTATATGCCGCCAGTCTATCAGCCGGGAATTATGACAGGATATGGCGGCTATGGCAATACTTACGGTCAAGCTGTTAACCAATATCAAGCTCGCTACCGAACTCCGCCTCCAGAGGTGAGAAACCGTCAAGTTTTAAGGACAACCGGCCGCCTGCGATCGCCCACATACAACCAGCCAGTAAGACCCTCAGTACGTCCAAATGGCAATCGATCGACCGGTTCGGGTTACGGTGGCAGCACTTTGAGGCGATCGCCGCAGCCACGTCAAAATCAAAACAAGCGGCAGCCAAGTTTTGGTAGTGGCAGGAATTCTCGTCAACCGAGTCGGAATCGCTCTTTCGGGAGTAGAAGGCGCTGAGTTGAAGATGGCAAAAATCAGCAAATGACATCGGTAAAAGTTGATTTTATATATTCTCCCGATGCCACGCCGCCGCAGGTAGGGAGAGTGAAAACTTTGGAATAATTGATTTAGCCTTCTGTGTTTCCCCCAGACCCAAAAAATATGTGATTTAATTTCTACATTAGTATGTAGGTGACAATATGTCTTCTTCACAACCCCCGTCAGGGGAAAGAAACCCTTTAGGATTGGATGAATTGATTGCTATCTTGGTTGCCTTCGGCACAATGGGAGCAATTTTATTTTGGGTAACAGGTAAAAATCCCGATCGATTGAATGCCAGAAATTGGCAATTTCCAGCCGTTTTTTCTCAGCCTGCTGTTACGCCCGCGACTCCGGGAATATTAACGCCAGAATCGCCAAGTTCGGATTTGCGATCGCCTGCTGCAACCCCCGTTCCCTTAAAACCGGATGTCGCACCTGTTGCACCTTTAGGGCCGATTTTACCGGAAAATCCTCCCGTGGGTGTAATCGTTGTTCCTCCCAAGCCAATTGCGCGATCAACTCCCAATTCAGCAATTACCAAACCGAAAGCCGATCAACCGAAAGCCAATCAACCCAAAGTTGGGCCCGTTATATTCTCAGATGTTCCGGACAAATATTGGGCGCGTCCGTTCATTGTCGCTTTAGTCGATCGCAAAATCTTTACTGATTTCACCGACAGCAAATTTCGGCCCGACGAACCGATGACGCGAGCCGAACTAGCACGCTTGATTCAGCGAATGTCCGACGACAAAAAGCCGATCCGAAAACCGATTGATTTTAAAGACGTAAAAGACAAAAGTCCTGTCGCTCCGGCGATCGACCACACCGTCACAACTGGATATCTTAAAGGATACCCAAACAATGAGTTCCGTCCCGACAAAAATATTCCCCGTGTCGAAGTCATCGCAGCTTTAGCGAGCGGTTTGAGCCTGAAACCATCAACAAAAACAACCAAAAGTTTACAAGTTTATACAGACAGGGCAAAAGTGCCGAAATGGGCAGTTAACAAAGTAGCAGCAGCCACAGAAGCTGGCATTGTTGTCAACCACCCGAAGCGCGCACTTTTGCAGCCGAATAGAACAGCAACTCGCGCTGAAGTAGCCGCCATGATTTACCAAGCTATGGCCAAAAAAGGTCAAGTACCTGCTAAGTCTTCTGAGTATGTTGTGAAGCCTGTAAAGTTGTCCAAGTAATATTTTAGGGGCGATGCTCCTAGCCCGCCCCCAATAACATTTAATCGCTCTTGTTTGTAGTCAGGACTGAAGCCCTCACTACGAAGCACCTAAATTAATCTTGAAACACCATAATGCTGCCCGAATAGCAAGCTACCCAAACCTGATTAGTTTCCGGATCGTAAGTAATCCCGATCGGGCTTGAATTAACCTTCACTGTTTGCAGCACTTTCATATCGCTCGTCCTAACTTTGCTAACAGTATTCGAGAAATAGTTGACGACATAAAGCAGTTTTCCATCATCAGAAATTGTCATGCTGCGGGGTGCTTTTCCTGTCGAAACTTTGTCCACCACTTTACCAGTTTGTAGGTCAATTTTTGCTACATTTCCTTCACCGTTCAAAGTTGCATAAAGATACTTTCCATTGGGAGCGATCGTCAAATGACGCGGCGCATTGCCAATATTTCTCAGCCATTCTACCGAAAAGTCTATCAGATTGACTTTCGCAATATTGGAAGAACCCATGATGGCAACATAGGCATTTTTTGAGTCGGGAGTGACAACAATACCCCGAGGATATGCACCCAGTTTCACTCGCTCGATTTCGATATTTTTATTGATATCAACTACGCTCAAATCCCAACTGCACCAATTGCTAGCGAGGGCGAATCGATTGTCAGGCGAAACAGCATTGAATTTCGGCACTGCACCTACAGGAATTACCTTTTCTATTTTTAACGTTTGGGTATTGATGCGGTACAGAAAACTTTGGTCGTGTTTTGCCGCTGGAGAGCACCTGTCGGTTCCCGGATTGCTAAACCCCGAACCGTACATTTTGTAGTTGGAGACGTAGGCATATTTTCCATCAGTTGAAAAAGCAGCTTCTACGGGAGAGCCTTTATAATTGCCTTTGAATTTAGAAAAGCCGAACTTCGACAAGTTTACTGTATCGGGAATAGTCTTGACTAATTTAAAGTTCCTGTCGTAAACTGTGATTGTGTGGCGGTACATCATGTTTTGAGCAAAAAACAAGCCGTCTCCCGAATAAACTATTGATTTTGGCGAGATATTGCCATAAATTGTTGTTTTTAATGTCATTTTCCCTTGAGTGTTGTCGGGAGGATTTACCAGCTTTGTGGATGGTAATTCACTTTCTTTTTCCTCGGAATTTTCAGTTTTAAATGGTGGCAAAGATGGTTCTTGAAATAGAGGTTCTTGAGGCTGATTTTTAGTTGGATCTTCTAGTTCGTTTGTGTTTTCTGTGGCGGTAGGAGATGGCGAAGATTTATCGACATTGGGCGAGATTTTTTTCGCAGCTTCCATGCTGGCGTCTTCCGGCTTACCTTTCAGTGCTGACAAGGTTTTAGGGCCAACAATTCCGTCAACTTTCAGGTTGTTCTCTGCTTGAAACTTTTTCACAGCAGCCTGGGTGAGAGAACCGTAAAATCCTGTAGCCTTACCGCGAAAATAGCCTGCGTTTTGTAGAGTTTTCTGGAGTTCGGCTACTTCCGGGCCTGAATCACCTTTTTTGATGGCGAGTGCGGGATTGACTAAGTTGAAAATTGTGAGAGCGATCGTAAAGAAAAGTAAAGCAGAAGAGGCTAAATTCAGGTGCCTTTTTGAGTGGGTCGATCGAGTTTGACCCGCAGCCGTTTCCCAAGTTTCAGCTAAATGTAGGTAGGCCAGTCCGTCCATAGTTTTTACCGGGTATTTTTGGTGCTATGATACACCAGTTAACTTTGATGAAAGAGAGAATATTATTATAATCAAACTTAGGGTAAAATCTCCAAGCAGTTTTTAATGGTGTAAGCAAGTAGGAGCGATCGACAATGTGGAGTGGGGAACAAACAACCGCAGAATCAACGACAAAAGAATCCCGCCAGACTTTGCTGTGGGACGATAACGGGGGACTTTGCCAGCGGGCTTGGGTAGAAATCGATTTAGCAGCTTTAACTCACAATGTAAAACAGCTTAAGAAACTCTTATCTCCCGATACGGAACTGATGGCAGTTGTGAAAGCGGATGCTTACGGGCATGGTGCTGTTGCAGTCAGTCAAACAGCATTGCAAGCAGGTGCTAGTTGGCTGGGAGTGGCGACAATTCCCGAAGGAATAGAATTGCGAGAAGCTGGGATAGAAGCGCCGATTTTGCTGTTGGGGGCAACCCATACAGCCCCACAGGTAAAGGCGATCGCCCATTGGCACTTGCAGCCCACTATTTGTACTGCCAAACAAGCCCTAATTTTTTCGGAAGTTCTCGCCGATCTCAACCAATCTTTGTCAGTTCACGCTAAGTTGGATACGGGAATGTCTCGCTTGGGTACACCCTGGCAGGAAGCCACAGAATTTGTGCAATTAGTCAAGCGGTTGCCCAATTTAAAATTAGCCAGTATTTACTCTCACTTGGCGACAGCCGACAGTCCCGACCCCGCAGTTATGAGAGAGCAGCACCAGCGGTTTCAACAGGCGATCGAGCAAATTAAAAGAGTAGGAATTAACCCTCCTCGCCTCCACTTGGCAAACTCTGCTGCCGCCCTCGCTGACCCGGATTTACACTACGATTTAGTGCGAGTCGGTTTAGCTACCTACGGTCTTTATCCAGCACCTCACTTGCAGTCGAGATCCAATTTGAAGCCCGCAATGCAGGTAAAAGCTAGGGTAACGCAGGTGAAAACAATTGAAGCAGGAACCGGCGTCAGTTACGGCTATCAATTTATAGCTCAGCGGCCGACACAGATTGCCGTAATTGGTATCGGCTATGCAGATGGTATTCCGCGAAATCTTTCTAATAAAATGCAGGTTTTAGTCAGGGGTAAATTCGTGCGCCAAGTGGGCGCGGTAACGATGGATCAATTAATGCTAGATGTAACTGATATTCCCGATTTAGAAGTCGGCGAAGTGGTGACTCTGTTGGGAAAAGATGGGGAAAATCAAATTAGTGCTGACGATTGGGCCACGACTTTAGGAACTATTTCGTGGGAAATCCTCTGCGGTTTTAAACACCGATTGCCCCGCGTAGCAGTACACTATTAAAAGTAGTCCGGCAGGGGTTTAAATCCCTGCCTCATACCTAAAGTCGGTGTAAACAGACTCAAGAGTTTGAAATATAAAATTATGCACTTTAGTCCTATTTTAGAGGAATTCCGCTATGAGACAGGGGTTGAAAACCCCTGTCGGACTCTCGGAATAAGCGATAAGACTGAGACTGCAATTTTCTATTCCCAATTCCCAATTCCCAATTGATATGACAGTTATTCAGACGTTTTTACCAATAGCCCAAACCTTCTATTCTCAGCTAAATGCAGAAAGAACACAAGCCTTGGAACTAGCCCAAGAATTCTCGAAAAAATTCGTAGAATTGGGGTTTAAAATTGTACCTCAACTGCTGTGGGCGATCGGCATTTTGTTAATTACGCGATTTGCGATCAACTTTGCGGGGCGCGTGACTCGCCGAGCACTGAGTCGCACCGAAGCCACGCTGCGGAAATTCTTAGTTCAAGCTGCTGAAATTACGATTTTGGTAGTGGGAGTAGTCGCCGCTTTGAGTCAGTTGGGAATTCAAACTACCAGTGTGGTTGCGGTGGTGGGTGCAGCGGGTTTGGCCATTGGTTTGGCGTGGCAAAATACTTTGTCGCACTTTGCTGCTGGGGTAATGTTAATTAGTTTGCGACCCTTTGAAGTCGGGGATGGGATTGAAGCTGGCGATGTTAAGGGAGTGGTGGACAGCATCGGGATTTTTTCAACAACCGTGGTGACAGACGATCGCATAAAAATTATTGTCCCGAACAATCAGTTGTTTAACGGTACACTGAAAAATACAACGGCAATGGGAACGAGGCGAGTAGACTTGAAGATTGATATTGGCGATCGGCCAATTCGTCCAACTGTAGCTGAGTTACTAGAAATTGCCCACTCTCACCCGCTGGTGCTGGAGAATCCGCCCCCGACTTGTTTGGTAGCCGAGATTACTCCCGATACAACTATTTTATCTCTCCGACCTTGGTGCGCGTCGGTGGCCTACGAACAAGTGCGATCGCAAGTTCAACAATACGTCAAAGAGGCAATGGATGCCGACCAAAATCAAGAACCATAGATATCTCTCTAAAATCTAAAACCCAAAATTGATCCGAGGTATTTCCCATGAGCAAGTGGTATCCCCAGCAAATTTTGCAAGAACCCGGTGTCAGAATCACTGCCACCGAAAAACAAACAATTCTCAGCAAATTTCCCCCTCCAGACGAAAACGGTCAAATCTATGCTGACGGGGTTTTTGAAGGCGGCGGCGTGCGCGGAGTTGCGTTTTTAGGAGCACTCAGGTGCTGTAGCGATTTGGGCATCAACTGGCGAAAATTGGCCGGCACTTCTGCCGGTGCAATTACTGCGGCAGTATTGGCAACCGACTTGTCAATTGATGATTTAGAGGAGATTTTAGGACAGCTCGATTACAGCCTATTTTTAACTCAAAAAAACAGTCCTCTAATTTTAAACGGCGACCCCGCCGACGACTTGCAATCTCCTGCTTGGACGCTGCTTTTCTTAACAGTTAGCCGTCAGATGGGAGAATATTCGGCGCAGCCATTCCGGCAGTGGCTGGAAGCAATGCTCGGTCGAGGTAACTTGCACACTTTTGCCGATGTCAAACAAATCGTAAAAGAGCGGGAATTAAAAGTAGTAGTATCGAACCTTACTCGCGGTGAAATGTTGGTGCTGCCCGACGACTTACACCGACGCGAATCGACGGATTCCGATCCTTTGTACGAGCAGTTGCGACTCAAAAGCGCTGAACATTTTAGCGTTGCTGAAGCCGTTCGGTTGTCGATGAGTATTCCGCTCTTTTTTGAACCAGGAAAACTCGGCGATGACTTAATTGTAGATGGCGGAATTTTGAGCAATTTCCCCCTGTGGATTTATGACAAACAATCCGTCGGTGCGACTCTTGTGGCACCGCGCTGGTTTACCTTTGGGTTTCGATTAGTCGATACCGGAATTGAGACTAAAGCTAAGATTGATACTCCCCTGTCGATGCTGGCGGCGATGTTCAGAACGATGATGAAAGCAAGAGACCGCTATCACCAGCGAGAAATGGATAAGGGCAGGGTGATTAATATTGATGTGACTGAAGCTGGGGTGACGACGACGGACTTTAATCTCGATGCCGATCGCAAGGCTCACCTGTACCGCTTGGGGTATTTGTATACTAAGAGGTTCTTTTTGAGTTCCAATTTTAGTTGGGAAAAGCACTTGAAAGCCAGGGGCTTTGGGGAAGAGGCTGGAGGTTGATGTCGCGAAAAGTATACAGAGTAAGGGATTGAGGAATTTTTAAATTAGGGGTTGGCAAGAATAAGATGTGTGTGCTATAGTTAGTTACTGTCATCTTGGAGAGGTGGCTGAGTGGTCGAAAGCGGCAGATTGCTAATCTGTTAAGGGTGTTAACATCCTTCGAGGGTTCAAATCCCTCCCTCTCCGTT
>NZ_JAUBQQ010000103.1:0-14567 GCF_036701335.1 Microcoleus sp. Pol12B5
TCTAATTAACTCATAATTTTGCCTGGAATATCATTCTACTATGTATTTGTGTAATTAATTCTGTCTAACTACTTAAACCCGTTAAACTCACACCTACAGCACCATTCTCAATAAGCTTTTTATGGGCGGACTCTTCGGCCCAACCCCTACTCCCCATAAGAAAATGCACTTGTTGTGGAACAGGCCCGAAAGGCCTGTTAAGCGAGAATGGTGTTCGGGGCGTGAGTTAAATCCATTAAATCCGTTACACAATGCCTTTCCGAACTGTTTTCTATATCTATAGCCTTGATTAGCTTTACCTATTACCCGCCCTCAAATTTTCTGAAGGTTCGCAGAACTAATTTTGTACTATATTAGTTTATATCTAATTATTTCGCACATTAAATTCACTTTTTATAGGGTCATCTACTCTACCACTTGCCCCCGCACTCACAAGTGAAAAAAAAACCATGCAAACTTCTTCCAATTCTTCTAAATTTAAGAACGGCGATCACAATAACGAAGACGGCTCATCTTTGTTAAAAAGCGAAGAACGATATAAAAATTTAGTAGCTAATATTCCCGGTGCTGTCTACCGCTGTACCTGCGAGTATACTGACGACGGGGAATTAACACGGACAATGGCGTTTTTGAGCGAGGCTATTCAAGAAATATCAGGCTATCCCTCTTCTGATTTTATCAACGATCGCGTCCGTTCCTTGGCAAGCATTATCCATCCTCAAGACCGGAAAAAGGTGGATGCTACTGTGAAAAAAAGCGTAGCAACCAGAACTTCGTACATCCTTGAATACCGGATTGTCCGGGCGGACGGCGGAATTAGCTGGGTTTACGAAAAAGGCAAAGCTATTTGCTGCGAGGCGGAGCAGGATAGAGGAAAACAAGAAGGACAAGGGGAAATTGAGGGCTTTTTGTCGGCTGTGGTTTCGCCGGTATCCCAGATCGCAAATTCTCTGTATCGGGTTGTCTATCTCGACGGAGTGATTTTGGATATTAGTGAGCGAAAGCGCACTGAAGAAGACCTGCGAAACACTCAAGATTTTCTGAATGCGGTACTGCAAAATCTGCCAGTTAGCGTCTTTATTAAAGATGCTGTGGAACAAAGATTTATTTATTGGAATAAAGCTAGCGAAGAATTGTTTGGCTATTCGAGGGATGAAGTGCTGGGAAACAATGCTGCTGAATTGCTGGAGCCAGAGCAGGCTAATTACTTGCAAGCACAAGATTTAGAATTATTCGCAAGACACAAAGGCGTCGATTTGCCAGAAGAAATCATCCAACTTCCGCGCCGAGGAAAGCGAATTTTGCACACTAAAAAAGTTCCTTTGTTTGACGATTCTGGCGCGCCTAAGTATATTCTGGGTATTGCTCAAGATATTACGGAAAGCAAGAAAACAGAAACAGAATTGTCGCGCTTGGCTATTGTGGCTCAAAAAACGCAAAATGGTGTGATTATTACTGATGCTCAAGGCTGCATTGAATGGGTGAATGAAGGATTTACTCGGATTAGCGGTTACGTGCTGGCAGAAATGCAGGGAAAAAAACCGGGTGATGTGCTGCAAGGCCCTCAAACAGACCCCCTAACTATTGCTCAACTGCGATCGGCTTTGGCAACGGGACAGTTGTTTAATCAGGAAATTTACAATTACAGCAAGGATGGAAAGGGTTATTGGGTGGCGCTTTCCATCGCTCCAATTTTTCAAGAAAATGGGGAACTCGAAGGTTTTATTGCGGTGCAAACTGATATTACCGATCGCAAGCAAGCAGAGGCAACAGTCAGGGAAAGCGAGAGTTATTACCGCTGCATTGTCGAGACAGCTTCGGAGGGTGTTTGGATGTTTGACAGCGAAAGTATCACGACTTTTGCTAACTCTCGGATGGCCGAAATGCTGGGGTATACTGTGGAGGAAATGCTGGGGCGATCACTATTTGAGTTTATTGACGGAGAATCCAGGGAAATAGCAGAAACTTATGTCAAGCGCAGGCGAGAAGGCATTCGCGAACGCCACGATTTTAAGTTTACTCGCAAAGACGGATCTCACTTGTGGGCGATCGTGTCGGCGACACCGATGTTCGACGCTGAGGGCAAATTTTCAGGCGTGTTGCGGATGATTACCGATATTAGCGATCGCAAACAAGCAGAAGCCGAATTGCGCCAAACTCTCAAAGAGTTGGAATTTGAAAAATTTGCTTTGGATCAATCGGCAATTGTCTCGAATACCGACGAATTCGGAGCCATTACCTATGTCAACGATCAATTTTGCGAACAATTTAAATATTCCCGAGAAGAACTGATCGGCAAAACCCACAGACTTGTCAATTCTGGCTATCATTCAGCCGATTTTTTCAAGCAGCTTTGGTCAACCATCCGCCAGGGAAAGGTTTGGCGAGGAGAAATGAAAAATCAAGCTAAAGACGGTACATTATTTTGGTTGGATACTACGATTGTACCTTTCTTAAATACGAACGGCGAACCCCATCAATATGTAGCAATTCGTAAAGATATTACCGATCGCAAACACGCAGAAGAAGCGGTGCAGCTTTCCGAAAGTCAATTGAGGACTAAAAATCAAGAATTGGCAAAAGCCCTGCGGGACGTGCATAAAACTCAAAGTATGATGGTTCAAAATGAAAAAATGGTAAGTTTGGGGCAATTAGTCGCTGGCGTTGCTCACGAAATCAACAATCCAGTTAGCTTTATTTATGGCAACGTCATGCACGCTGACGATTACTTTAAAGACTTGCTAAAAATGCTGCAACTTTACCAGCAGGAATACCCGTACCCAACACCGGCAATTAAGCAAGAAATAAATGATATCGATTTGAATTTCCTGCTCAGGGATTTGCCGAAGCTGTTAAATTCGATGAAAATGGGAGCCGAGCGAATTCGCCAAATTGTGCTGTCACTGAAGAATTTTTCGCGATTAGATGAATCCGAACAAAAACAGGTGGATATTCACGAAGGGATTGAAAGCACTTTGTTGATTTTGCAGCACAGGTTGAAAGAAACGGCAGGGCGTCCTAAAATTGTGCTGCTCAAAGAGTTCGGCAATTTGCCCCGCGTACAGTGTTATGCAGGACAGTTGAATCAGGTTTTTATGAATATTATTGGCAATGCAATTGATGCTTTGGAAGAGGCAATGGAGACTGGACAGTGGGCAGAGGGACAACTGGCGCCTATTCCTTATTGTCCTTCGCCGACGCTGCGGATTTGTACGGATGTAAAATATGAACAGGATGCTTTGATGCAAGCAGATTCTGCTGTTTCTGATGATTCAATGCGGCATCCTTCTCATATTGTGATTCGGATTGCTGACAACGGGCCGGGGATTCCGATAGATGTTCACAAAAGGCTGTTCGATCCGTTTTTTACTACGAAAGAACCTGGTAAAGGTACTGGTTTGGGGCTGTCTATCAGCTATCAAATTGTGGTGGAAAAACACGGCGGGCTGCTTAAGTGCGATTCTGCACCGGGTCAAGGCACGGAATTTGCGATCGAGATTCCTGTAGTCAGTAGTCAGTAGTCAACAGTCAGTAGTCAGTAGTTATTTACTACCAATTACCCATTTCCGATGCCCAATGCCCAATGCCCAATGCCCAATTCTTTATTCCCCATAACCATGAAATATAGCGTAATTTACGACGGCAATTGCAATCTCTGCGTTACCTTGGTACAGTTACTAGAAACCTTAGACCAAGGTCAGAATTTTGAGTATATTCCCATGCAAGATTTAGAGCAATTAAATCGCTTTGGGATTACGTCTCAAGACTGCGAAATGGGGATGATTTTGATAGATGGCAACACCCCAGAACGTCGCTGGCAAGGCAGCGATGCGGCGGAGGAAATCGGACGGATATTGCCTGCTGGCGAGGTGTTTGTGGCTTCTTATCGGGCAATGCCGGGGATGAAGTGGATGGGCGATCGCGTGTACGAACAAGTCCGCGATAACCGCTATACTTTGTTTGGCAAGCGATCGACTACTTACAAATCTGTTTATCCGGTTGGCTGTAGGTCGATCGACAATTGCGATAATAGCAAGGAATAAAGTCTTTACTACAAACAGGAGAGCCGTGAAAACTGAACTCCTCAAAAAGATTGATTAAACAAATCGAATATCTGCTGGCAAAAGTCTTTGAGTTTTTGCGCCGACTCCACCGCAGGTTCGGTTGGGCCGAGAAAATTCCAATTTTCCACAGTAGAAAAGTGCCACTGTTGACCGCTATGATCGTAACCGGCTGCCTCAACTCCGATCGCCCGCCGATATCCTTCCACCGGATCTTGGTAAAATCGGATTTGAATCAAAATGCTGCGGCTTTGCAGCAAGCGGCTTCTACCGGGAAAATGGAAGCCAATGTCGATCGAATCTGGATCTACAAGTTCTCTGGTATCCTGGTCATTCATCCAAGGTTTCAAATCGACTTTTGCATCCGGGAATCCGGACTTGAATAAATTAACAACCGCAGCAATTTTGCTGGCAACTTCTATATTTTTGGCTTGTTCGGCAGCGTTCACTCGAAAAACTCCTATCAAATATAGTTATTACATTTAGCTAATAATGTAACTGCATACTGCCGAATGTAGACTGTGAACAGCGGACTTTTTCAGAAATAATTAGGCATTGACAAATTTTCATATATGTGTTGTGCTGTTTTTATCCGAGTCTCGCTCCCCCTAAATCTCCCTTAAAAAGGGGACTTTGAGCAGGCTCTTGTCCCACCCTTATTAAAGGAGGTTAGGGGGGATCTGCGGGTTTTAAAACACGCCATAGTTCCATAATTTTAATTCAGGGGAAGGGCGAGCGCAAATTCCGAACCTTCTCCCAGCACCGATTCGCAAGTTAGTTTACCGCCGTGGGTTTCTTCCACAATTTGCCTGCTGATAGACAACCCCAAACCCGTACCTTTTCCTACTCCTTTGGTAGTAAATAAATGGTCAAATATTTTCGACTTGAGCTCCGATGACATCCCTTGACCGTTATCTTTGATTTTAATCACCACGCTGTTGCTATCCTCCGAGACTTGAGTGATAATGGCGATCGTATTCGGTAAAGCTTCAATTTCAGCGTAAGTGCGACCCTGATTGAATTCGTCAAAACACTCGATCGCATTTGCCAGCAAATTCATAAATACCTGATTCAGTTGCCCAAAATAACATTTAACTGGCGGGATATCTCCGTATTCTTTGATAATTTTAATCGCGGGGCGAGTATCTTTAGCTTTCAGACGATACTGTAAAATCATCAAAGTGCTGTCGATGCCCTCATGAATATTTGCTGAGACTTTATTCGCACTGTCAGCGCGGGAAAAAGTCCGCAAAGACTTGCTAATATTGCGGATTCGCTCTGTACCTGATTTCATAGATAAAAGCATTTTCGGCAAATCTTCAATCAAATATTCTAAATCAATCTCCGATGCTTTATCCTGTAATTCATCTCCAGGATTAGGAAATTTTTCTTGGTAAAGTTGTAAGCAATCAATCAAATCTAAGCTCGCCTCAGCAGCAGCATCAAGATTGCCCGCAATAAAACCAAGCGGATTGTTAATTTCGTGAGCCACCCCTGCAATCAAGTTGCCGAGAGCCGACATTTTTTCGCTTTGAATCAGTTGCAGTTGCGCCTGTTGCAGTTCATTGAAAGATTTTTCTAACTGTTGAGATTTTTCTTTCTCGCGCGCGTACAAACCAGCATTTTCTACAGCAATAGCAACTTGAGAAATTAACACTTTGAATACTTCTACTCTCTCTGCTGTAAAAGCTCCTACTGTCAAAGCATTTTCTAAATAAATTATTCCGCGCCGCTGAGATTGATAAAGAATCGGCAAACAGAGAATCGATTTGGGTTGATATTTCTGAATGTAGGTATCTACATTAAAAGGTTCGGCGACAGTCGCATTGTCTAAAACCAGATGCTTTTGACTGCGGTGTACGTAATTAATCACAGACAGGGGAACATCTTGACGATTTTCTACGGGAATAGACGGTAAAAGTGTCACTTTATCCTCCGCAAAACTGCCAGTAGCTTCTATGCAGAGAATATCGTTTTTCAGCAGCAGCAGCACTACTTTTTGAGCCGCCGCATTTTCTAAAATAATTTTGATTAATTTGGTCAACAATTTTTCTAGAACAATTTCACTGTTAATGGCTTGCGCCGACTTAATAAAAGTAGCTAAGTCTAATAAATCGCCTAAGCTACTACTGGTAGTATTTCCGGTGGCAGTGCGGGTGACATCGAGACTTGGAGTGGGAATTGTGCGCGTCTGCGCTGCTAAGAAATGATGTGTTGATTCTAAATGTTTAACTTTAGCTATGGCTCCCCAATGGATATATCCATAATAAGCTTTAGTCAGATATGCTTGAGAAACTATCTCTTTACCCAAAGCTTGATAAAATTCTCCTGCTAATTCATAGGCTAATGCTTCCTCTTGAATGTAACCGTTTTTGGCAGCTCCATCAATTGCGCGATCGTACAATTCCATTGCTTGGGTATTTTGCCCCAAAACTCTCGCTGTTTCCGCTGCTACCAAGTCGTATTTGTGTTGATAATTCATCCGAGCATGAACTGCCCATTTTTTCATCTTCTTTTGGTTTTTCAGCACTTTTTCCAAATATTCTTTTTGTTCCCCTTTGCCAGTTGCTGGATACAAAGCGAGGATACTGAGAGAGGAGTAAAAATTATTCAGAGCAACCACATCAAATCCGGCTACAGACTCCTCATGTTTCTCAAATAACCTGGAATTTTCTAATGCTTGCGCGTAGTTTCTGAAGATAAAATTAAGCTGACTTTTGGCATGATAAACCAAACCCACTAAAAAAAAGTTTTTACATTCTATTAAAATGGGGAGCGTTTTAACTTCATTAAATCTCTCACCAACTAAATGACAGGGTTCGACAGCTTGACCGCGCAAATTGAGGGCTGTCTGCCTGCCTATACTTATATAATGTACAGCCATTTCTAGTTGAGATTGCTGCATTAGTTTCATATATTTACCAGTCTCCTGATCCACCAAATCTAGAGAATCTCCTATCGACAGTTTTTTGAAGCAATATGCACCTATAGCATAACCAGCAAATTCCAACTCTCCAGTTTCCATCCCAGTTTTAAAACCTTCTTTGAGATCGTCTAATCCTGACTTGAGATCGGCTTTCCAGTGGTGAATAAAAGAACCAAATGTTGCATAAACTCTACTTTTGATTGAACGGGAGGGAAATTTGTCTAACAGCCTAATTGCCAGTTGACCGAATTGGTATGCCAAACTAATGTCCCCTAGCTTGCACATAACTACGCCATAATAAACGTAGGCAATACTTGCATAAGGCGAATTACCGTATTTAATACACAGCTTGACCATCCTAAATGCCAGCAGCGGTATCAGTGGGGGTTTTGCCTGAATAGCACTGCTGAGAATCCCTGATAAAATCCGCATGGCTGCTTGTTTTTCGGGATCAATCATTTCTGGCAAGTTAGCTAAATCCTCAATTCGTTTCAATCCCAAGCTCAGTTTGGTATTACTCAGTCCCGCCATAATATTGAGCGCGTGGGGATGTTGAGGAAAAGAAATGCCTAACAGTTTCAGGACTTCCAGTCCTGTATTGAGTGCTTCTACCACTCTATTTTGAGCGTTATAAGACTGGATTTGAAGTTCATAAACATTCACTTTTTCCAGTAAGATTTTAGCTTTTTGCAGTACAATATCAACCAGCTTTTTTGAATCTTCATAGTTGATGTTTAAGTATTCAGATTCGGCTGTTGACTCGTAGATTTCTAACGTCAACTCATAGTGACTTTGCCAAGAATCCGCAGGCAAGAGTTCCATAGCAACCCGCAAATACCTAACAGCAGCTTCATAAGCAGCAGCCGCTTTAGCTTTGCGTCCAGCAGTTAAATTTAATTGTGCCAACTGAGTTTTTTCTGACTGTTGGCTAATCGTGTCAACTCCGACATTTAATTGATTGACGATATCAAAGATGTTTTCTTCTAGCTTGTTTGGTGGAGTATTTTGTAACAGTAATTGACCAATTTTTAAATGGGTGGATTGCTTTTGGTCTTCGGGAATTAGCGAATATGCGGCTTGCTGAACGCGATCGTGCAAAAATCTGTAACTAACCCGCGAAGTGTCTAACTTTAGATTAATTGATTCGGCTCGATCGAAAACTAAAGGAATGCGGTAAGCATCGTTCAAGGGTAGAATTAACCCTGCTTGCAAAGCTGAATAAAGTTCAGTTGCTGTAGTATTAGCTGAGTTTTTGCTAACAAGTGACAGCACATCTAGAGCAAATTTATCTCCCACGCAAGCTGCTAGCTTCAACACTTCTTGCGTGGGTGCGGAAAGCTTTTCAATGCGAGAAGCTACCAGTTCCACCACACTTTTATCGGTAATTCCAATGGCTTGGATTTCATCGATACTCCAATACCAGCCGCCTTGACTTCCCTCATTTGGAGTCTGGTTAAAATCAAATCTTAAAAGAGAGTCTTGATAAAGTGCTTGGAGTAGTTGCGTCAAGAAAAAAGGATTACCACCCGTTTTATTCCCGATTAACTCTGCTAGGCAGCTTACTGTTTCTGTGCTACTGTTAAGTGTTTCAGCGACTAACTCAGTCACATTTGCTAAATTCAGCGGTTGCAACATGATATTGTTGACTATGGTACCAGTTTTTTCAATTTCTTCTACAGTCTGAATTAAGGGGTGGGTCGGACTAACTTCATTGTCTCGATAGGCACCGATTAGCAACACATATTCCTGCTCAGGGTCAGTTATCAGTATTTGCATCAACTTTAATGTTGCTGAATCGGCCCACTGCAAATCGTCTAAAAAGATAACTAGGGGGTGTTGTTTTTGGGCGAAAACGCGAATAAATTCTTTGAATACCCGATTGAATCGATTTTGGGATTCTACAGGGGCGAGTTCTGGGACTTCTGGCTGTTTGCCGATGATTAATTCAACTTTGGGAATTACGTCGGCAATTACTTGGCCGTCTGTTCCCACTGCTGTTAAAATTTTAGTGCGCCATATTTCTAATGAAAGTGCGCTTTCTGTTAGCAATTGCCGCAGCAATGAGTTAAATGCTTGGATTAATGAAGCATAAGGAATGTTGCGTTTTAATTGGTCAAATTTGCCGCTGATGAAGTAACCTTTTGACCGGGTGATTGGTTTGCTAACTTCGTTGACTACGGCTGACTTACCGATGCCTGAGTAGCCTGATACTAGCATTAATTCGCTGCTTCCTGATGGCGGCGGATTTTGTTCTAAGGTTGCTGTTTTTTCTAACAAATTGTTGGCTAAACCCGCTCTTACACGTTCAAATGCTGCTAGCAATTCATTAACCTGATTTTCCCGACCGTACAATTTTTGGGGTATTAACAATTGGCTGAGTATATCTAAGCGTCCGGGGATGAAGTCGGCAATTTGTCCCGTGGTTTCTAACTGATGCAAAGATATTTCTAAGTCGGCTAACAATCCGGCCGCACTTTGATATCTATCTTCGGCATTTTTTGCCATCAATTTCATCACTATCTCAGAGATAGCGACAGGTATTTCGGAATTGATTTGATGGGGATATATTGGTTTAACTGCAATGTGACTATAAACTATTTCTAAGGAATCATTGCTGGAGAAAGGTAATTCTCCAGTTAGCATTTCATATAATGTGATACCAAGGGAATAAAAGTCGGTGCGGTAGTCGAGGGTACGGTTCATTCTCCCGGTTTGTTCGGGTGACATATAGGCTAATGTGCCTTCGACTGAGTTGGGATTGTTAAATTGGGGATTTTCTTTGTTGAGTTTTGTAGCAATGCCGAAGTCGGTGAGTTTTACTTGTGTTGTTTGCGAGTTAATTATGATGTTGCTGGGTTTAATATCTTTGTGAATAATGTTCTGAAAATGCAGGTATTGTAAGGCTTTGGCTATTTGGATGGCGATGTTTAAATTTGCTTGCAGGCTCAAGGTTTCTCTTTCCAGCAGTTGGGCGAGGGATTCGCCGCCAAAGTCTTCTAAAACGATTCCTAATCGGTGGTCAAATGTTTCGAGAATGATGGCTTTGACGATTTGTTCGCTGTCTAAATTTTGGCGGATTTGATATTCGTGTTTGAGCCTGGTAATGGCTTCGAGGGTGGGATATTCGGCTTTGAGGACTTTGAGAATTGCTGGGGGCGCGTCTGTCGGTGTTTGTCCGCGATAGATTATTGTTTCGACGCCTTCGTGCAGAGTAGAATTTATTTGGTATTTGGATAAGGTTAACATCACTTAATTTATAAATTACAGGAGCTAATTCTCATTAGCTTAACACTACTTAAACTTAATCTTGTGTGATTCCGATCGTGTATTTGGCGATTCCCAATCACACGGAATATACACTAAGTGAAAATGTGGGCTTGGTCGTTGGTGTCAACAAGCATCTTAAATGTAATCTCGGTCTTGTGTGTGAGTCCCGAATGCTTTCGCTGCAGCGTTGTTCATCGGGATAGGAGCGATCGCACTCTGCGTCAAACAGGAGGAGATGGGAGCGATCGCACTGGGCCTAAAACAGGCAATTGAACGGGTTCTCAATCGCTGACTACTGTAACTTCACAGATAGTAGCAATAGATTCCGGTTCAGGTAAAATACGTACGCGGGCGAATTTTAAACCGCTGACTCCTTGGAGTGATTCTACCATACCAGTCTGAACTTTTGGCTCTACCCAACCTTCGCGAGACAAGTAGCGCAAGTATTGTTGGTACTCTTCCCATTCGTCTTCGGTTGAATAAACTACCGTTAACATTCCTGGCTGGGTAATTCGCTCTTGTGCGTCTTTGTCAACGGCTTTTTCGATCCGCTTTTTGACGAGTTCATAGCGGATGTCGCGAGTGCCTTTGACATCAAACATTTTTTCGGTGTTTTCGTTGTGAAAAATGTCGATCGTCGTATTCTGCACTAAGACTAAATGTGCAAGTTCCATGTTGATTTGAGACTCGGCTTGCAGGCGAAAAACTGTGCGACCACAGTCGCAAATTGCTCGCAGTTGTTCGTACCGCAAACTGTGTAGGTGAAACTGGCTGAATGTGGGGTCGATCGATTTTCCTGCATAAATCATGTGATCGATGCCGTCGGTGCATTCGATGTCGCAGTAGTGGGGCAAAATTTGCTGCATTTTTTCTTGCCAGCGGGCCCAGGTTTCTTGGAGTTTGGTGCTGATTAGGTTCAACATTTGGTCGTAGCGGTTGCGATCGCTGTAAACGCAGTTGTGTTCATTTTCACAGGCTGCCTGGTAAGCTTCAACAGCTTCATGAACCTTGGGCCCGCACTGCACAAAATAGTCAAAATATACTTCTAAATGCTCGTTTAAATACTCGGCGGCTCGCACCTCCATATCGACTGTTACTTTTTGTTTTAAATGCTCGATGTAGTCGAGCAAGTCGAGCCGCAGTTGCGCGCCGAGGTGGGTAGTTTGTGTTTGGCAAACGGCATCAGCTATGGCTAAACCTAAGCGGAATTGCTCGAGCAAATCAGTTTGAATGGCTCGGTTTCTTTCGTCGCTAGAACCGCGAATGTCCGAAATTCCGTACAGTGGATGAACGTCAGCAAATACGATTGTTTCTGGAGGTAGTCCCCAACTTCGCCTTTCTGCTTCTTGGGCGAACCGCCACTCGACTGCGGGGTGGATGTTGTGAATGTTGGTAAACCGCTCCTGGATGGCTTGCCGCAGGGCTGCAATGAAGGCGGGAA
This sequence comes from Microcoleus sp. Pol12B5, assembly GCF_036701335.1. Classification (NCBI taxonomy): domain Bacteria; kingdom Bacillati; phylum Cyanobacteriota; class Cyanophyceae; order Oscillatoriales; family Microcoleaceae; genus Microcoleus; species Microcoleus sp. Pol12B5. Next base: position 11,696 of record NZ_JAUBQQ010000103.1, read on the forward strand.
TGAGTTCTTGGGCGTGCTGAGCGTCAATGCCGTTGAAGTGGTTTGGCCGATCGCACAACAGCCCCACAACACCCAAAATCCGCACCCCGCACCCCTCGCGGGTGACGGATTTGACTACCAGGGGCACCAGCAGCATCGATCGAGTTCCCATTCTCCGCAAAGTTCGATCGCACTCGGTTTCGCACTCCCTACGCAAGTCTGGCACATTCCAAACTTGATTTGCTGCTGTGGCCTTCAAAAAGTGAGAAGCTTCTAGGGAGTGCATTGAATAAAGAATCGGCTGCAAATGTTGGCCGTCTTTTGCAACTAATAGCTGTACTTGTTCGCCGTCGGGGCGCAGCAGCAAAGTGCCGTCAGCATTGAAGAGCGATCGCAAACACCGATCGATTTTCTCAAATTTGTCTGGCCGCAGCATCGAATCTTGATCTATCAATAACTGAGTCAGCCGCCGAATTTGCTCCTGCACGGTGACATCAAAACCTTCTAGCAGCAGCAAGCCTTCTACGCGATAATTATCCAACTGCAATCGATCGGCTAAATTCTCCAGTTGATTCGGCTGCATCAGCCAAGCTTCTCGTTCCGCAACAGGCATTAATCTTAAAGAAATATCCGCAAATTCATCTATTTTTGAGTTAATTCGAGTAATCTTTAACTGTTCCGAACCCAGCCAAAACTCTATAAATCTTGGTTCTCGATGTTTGGGGTTTTTTACACTCGCCGTGACAGGTTCGTCTAGCACCCGTAAACCGTCGATGTCAATTTGATAATATTGCTTAAATACCCAGTGCAAAATGTGGCGACGGTACAATTGTTCTGCTGTTTTGCCCCCCCAATCCTCGAGCAGTTCCAGCAGAGTGAGGTGGGTTTCTGCAAACCAACCGTTGGTAGATTGAGTTGCCAAAGACGTTTCCTCCCAACCCGCCAAGCGACACAATGCCGCGTTAGCATAACGCAGGGCAAAAGTTCCCGGTTCCACTACTGCGATTAAAACGCGGCGGTCGCCAAAAAATTGAAACAATCGCTGTAAATCTTGTTTCCACGTTTTCAAGGGTTCAATTTCTGAAGATTGACTGGGTACTTTGCCCGCCAAAGCTTCCAGTAGCTGTTCTATACTTGGTTCGCTGGGCAGATTGTTACTGTCTGGCTTTGTTGGGACGATATCTGTCACTGGCAGTGATTTTACGGAGTTGTTGTTTTGATGGGAAGAGGATTTAGGAGTAGACATGAGTAAAACACCTGAAAGCAGTGGATTTTGCCAAAGAATATCAGCGATCGGCGATTATGACTTTGTAAAGAGCTTATATCCTGTTTGTAAAGTTTGTGTATGGGTATCGGAAACTGGGTTTTTTCTCGGAGGATGGGCCCAGGGACTTTTACTTTTATTCACAAACAACCTCTCAGTCTCGACGTTATAGGTGATATTAACGTGTTTACTGCCTGGGGGGTAACACCCATTATAAGCGGTAGACTGTAGCGGATAGTGTCAGCAACTAATGCTATTTGACTCAAAGGCGATATCTATAGCAGGTTTGGGTTGAATGAAGCACAGCCCTGGTAATTGGTAATTGGGAATTGGGAATTGGTAACTTATGCGATCGCCTAGCCGAAGTATTGGTAATTTTAATTGACTCTAGACCAGCCGATTGCTTATCATTAATTGAGGAAATAAAAGTTGCAGCCAAAATTCCAACATACTTGCTATTTGGTAAGGAAATAATTAAAATGTATAATACAGGTAACAGGATTTTTGAAAGGACATACTTATGGCTTTAACGGTTAACAATCTCATTGCCGATGTGACGGGATTCCCTGTATTTGCTGGGGGCGGTCCACGTCTTTTGGGATTCGCTACACCCGATGAGATTAACGTAGGGAATGGAAATTTGTCGTCTTTTCCCTGGGGAGTTTGGGGACTGGACGGCAACGATACTATAGGAGGTTCATCCGATTCCAACGAACGTCTGTTAGGAAATAACGGCAATGATATTATCGGTGGTGGTGGCGGCAATGACATAATTTACGGCGGGAAAGAGGACGATCTTCTGGATGGAAATGATGGCAACGACGTAGTTAGGGGCGACGCCGGAAATGACCTTATCTTCGGAGGGTTCGGGAACGATATCCTGCGGGGAGGGCAAGGAGACGACGATTTATTCGGCAATGAGGGCAACGATTTCTTAGCGGGCGATCGGGGAGTTGACGTGCTCACGGGAGGCCTCGGTGCTGATATATTTGTGCTCAGAAGCAACGATGAAGCATTTGGTATAAATGGAGCCGATGTCATTACCGATTTTAACTTCGACGAGGGCGATCGTATCGGTTTGACTGACGGTTTAACAGAACTAGACCTTTTCTTTGAAGACGACAATTTGATTGCTTACGATAACGACGGAATTATCAACGACATGGTGATTGAAAACATAATTAATGGACAAATTGTGGGGGTAGTTTTAAATACCAACAGCTTTGAACTTACGGGTGCATTTGAACAAGCGAGTCCGTTTGCATTGGCAGTTAATGGTTCTCAATTCCAGTTTTTAGCTTAGTTCCGGGTAGGGGACACAGCAGTACCGTGTCCCCTACAGATAGCGGGCAATCTATCTATACGTAACCGTACTTTGCAAAATTGATATTAAAACAGTTCTTCCTTTAAATGTTTTTTAGGCTAATCTAAAAGTAGAAATTAAAAATCGGGGAATGTAAGTAGTAGTTTTGAATTAATTACACAATATTTCTACTGAAACCCTTGCCTAGCAAGGAGTCTTTATGTAATTAATTTTGTGTGGTTACTTATATATAGCGTTTCTCAGTCAAATGAGGTACATTTTTAGAGCTAAAATCCTTAATGGATAAGGATTGGTTGTACCTGATC
>NZ_JAUBQQ010000104.1:0-14204 GCF_036701335.1 Microcoleus sp. Pol12B5
ACTTTTGTTACCTCTGTGGAAAAAATCCTGAAAGAATTTGGAGAAAACTATGTAATTAATTTTGTCTAGCTACTTAGTCGTCGGCTCCGGCTGCGAGTCCTTCAATACGTGCTTCTTCGCCCGCGCGGGCTGATAATAGAATGATGGGAATGTCTTGGGTTGCGGGATTAGAACGCAGCGATCGCAACAACTCAAACCCATCCATCCCCGGCATCATCACATCTGTCAATACCAAATCGGGTGGATTCTTCTCAATGGCAGTCAATGCGGCAAGGCCATCGGCGACGGTTTGAACAATATAAGAACCGCTCAGGAGTCGTCGAATATAATCACGCATATCAGCGTTGTCATCTGCCAGGAGAATTTTAGATTTTAGATTTTGGGTTTTAGATTGAGCGGGTTGATTGACGAGTTCATGAGTGGATGGAGCCATGCTCCATTCTTCTAATCTAAAATCGCCTTCTGGCAACCACCGTTGAGCTTCTTCGACATAGGGCATCGCGCCTAACGCCGTTGATGCTAACGTGCGACTGGCGCCAATGCGCTCCGGCGGCAGATGAGCTGTTCCGGTGGGAATCGTCACTGTAAAGCAACTGCCCTGCCCAAAAGTGCTGCTGACATCGATCGCTCCCCTATGTAGTTTGACGAGTTCTTGCACTAGCGATAGCCCAATGCCAGAGCCTTCAAAACTCCGTCCTTCCGAGTTTTTGATTCGATGAAATCGCTCAAATAAATGCGGTAGTTCTTCGGACGGAATCCCGACCCCTGTATCTGAAACCGTTAATTCAACACATTTTTCTACACACCGTAATCGAACCGTAATTGTTCCCGCTAGCGTAAACTTAAAGGAATTTGATAATAAATTGAGAACAATTTTTTCCCACATTTCGCGATCAACATAAATCGCTTCGGGCAAGGGTGGACAGTCAACAATGAGTGACATTCCCACCCGTTCAATCAGCGATCGAAACGTGCTGGCAAGTTCCGCCGTATAGGTTGCCAAATCTACAGGTTCATAAGATGCTTGGACTCGACCTGCTTCGATGCGTGAGAAATCGAGCAAGCTATTGACGAGTTTGAGCAGCCGCATTCCGTTACGCTGCACCAACTGTAATTGTTCCCGTTCTTGAGGTGGAATTGTTCCATCCAGGTTGGCGATCGTGTCTTCTAAGGGAGCCAGCATCAAGGTGAGTGGCGTGCGGAATTCGTGAGACACATTGCTAAAAAACTTGGTTTTAGCAAGGTCTAACTCAGCTAATGCTTCGGCACGTTTACGCTCTTGTTCGTAAGCTTGGGCGTTGGCGAGCGCTGTTGTCACCTGCCCTGCCATCAAGTCAAAAAAACCTTTGTAATCATCATCAAACTTTCTCAGCGGACTCACTCCAGCAATCAGGAACCCGAAGGTTTCTCCCGATCGAGCTAGTGGTAGAACTACCGCTTGATGGGGACATTGGGACCACGCGCCGCCCGGTAAAAGTCCAAATTGCGCTTCCAAATCTTCAATGATTCTGCTTTCGCCCGTCTCCAGGACTTGCTTCAATTGCCACTGGCACTTTTGGGCGGATGTAAGCTCGATCGCCTCACAAGAGGCAAGGGTTCCGGCTGCTAACCTTGTTGTACCCGCGAGTCGTGCGATCTCGTTTTCGCCATCGAGTAGATAAAACAGCGCAAACGGGATGTCATAGGCGTTATTGGTCAATACTGTGGCGGACATCTCGCAAGCTGCTTCTTGCGTCTTGGCAGTGACTGTTTCTGCTGCTAATTCGCGCAGCGTTGCCAAGCGACGATCGCTCAAAACGCGCTGAGTGTCCTCGCTACAGGCGCAGAAAATGCCCCCCACTGGCCCATCATCATTCGCCACCGGACTGTAGGAAAAGGTAAAGTAGGTTTCCTCTGTATACCCGTTACGCTCCATTAACAGAAGCAATTCTTGATTCCACGTCGATTGTCCCTGGTTCAAAACCGCTTCTGCTTGCGGCCCTAGCGTGTCCCAGATTTCAGCCCATACCCGTGAGGCTGGCTGATCTAGTGCTTGCGGATGTCGCTTGCCGAGCATAGGAATGTAAGCATCGTTATAAAACTTGGTCATCTGCTGTCCCCACCAGACGAACATGGGGTAGCGAGAGCCTAAGATAATCCGAATCGCGGTTTTCAAGCTTTGAGGCCAGGTTTCAACGGCACCAAGGGCCGAAAGCGACCAATCGTGCGATCGCATCAGCATCGCCATCTCGCTATTGCCTGCAAAAATCTGTTCGACGAGTTGATACTGCTGGATCATGCGGTTGTCTCTCTATTGGGCCCACACAAACGGGCAACGATACTATCTCGGCTGACCGAGCGGGTTTAGCTAGGTGACGCCAGAAACCCAGCGGAGATCGCCTGTTGCTGCTCAACTTTTACAGCATAGGCTGCCAGAGCGAGCGCTGGAATCTGCCCGCCGGGCGATCGTCTAGGATCTGCCAAATTTTACGAATGAAAGGATACCGGTCCATCTGTGGCATTTCGATCTCATATCAATTCCGCCACAGCCGGAACGATCGAGCTTTGGTTTTTTTAGCCCCTGGAAACCAGAGATCGCTTTAATCAAAAACGGTGGTTTGAGAAGAAAAAGGCAGCACTGAAATAATACGAATTCCATTAGTGGCATCTGCCTGTGAGACAGTTTGACCCCACCATACAGCCAGCGCTTGGTGGTGGGTATTTCTCGTAATCTTCATTTTTCTTTGTGAAAGATACTTGCAAAATTTTTGGCATCGTGCTATGGTTAAAAGGTTTGAGACTTAAAAAATCAATAGAGGTAAAACCCCGCAGAATGAAACAATTGGGAACCCATCTGGTCGCTGATGCTTGGCAGTCTCCAGGAGACCTGCTCAACGATCCTGAACGTATCCGCCGCGCTATTCTCGATGCGATCGAAGCCGGAGGAGCTACTCTCATCGATTTGTGCGTACACCAGTTTAGTCCTCACGGAGTGACAGCTACTGCTACTTTGGCAGAGTCTCATATAGCAATCCATACTTGGCCTGAACACGGTTATTTTGCTGCAGACTTATTTTTCTGCGGAGCCGGCGACCCTCACCGAGCCATGAAGGTGCTACAGACAGCTTTGGAAGCTAAACAGGTAAAACTCACTGAGTTCACGCGCGGTTTCGAGCCAGGGGTGGGAATCGTAGGTTCTGCTTGTGAAGAGCAGTATGCCCCTCGTTCAGTAGAAACGATTGCCGCCAGAGGATGATGGCCAATTAGCGTAACTTTGAACATTTTATGCTAGGTTTTGTTTAAAATCCCACGGATCGAACCGTGGGATTCTTGTTGGAATTTACTTTTTCATTAATAAAGGGCGGACAACTAAATAACCTGCACCGAAAGCTGCAATCACAATCAGAAAAATCGCGATCGCCAACCACAATCCACTTAAATCTGAGTTTTTTTTGAGTTGAGATCGGACACGGTAAGGAGTTTCCGCCACCTCTGTAAATAATTTTTCTGGAACTGTCTCCGGCATCGGGGTAGCTATTGGCTGCGCTTCCGGCAGGGGGAAGGGAAAAGCCACTGTCTGAGGTGGTTGAGGTATGGCAGAGTTAGTCTGCGAGGTTACAGGTGCTGGGGGCGGAGGTTCAACGCTAAAATTGAATTTGACTGACGGCATTTGAGGCATCCCTGTCTGGGTGACGCTCTGAGCCGAATTGACTACTTGCTGTAACTGTTGGGATACTTGAACTACTGTTTCTACTTCTCGCCGCAGCTGTTGATTTTGTTGGACTAATTGCTGATTGTGGGTTTTGAGAGAGTCTACCATCGCTTGGGCTGCTTGCAGCTCTGCCGTGACTTCTCGATAGAGGGAAATTGGTACCGATGGAGAGTAACTATTTGAGTTTTCAGGGGAAGTATTGTCAGATAAGGTAGTATTTTGCATAATTGTAGATGGCGAGGGTGAACTTGTTTTAGTTTAGCCTGAGAGTATTTGCAATTAGATCGATCGCAACACAATTCGTCAAGATATTTGTTACAGATATTGAACGTAAATTTAATTTAATGTTACAAGTTTTTAGTCGATCGCTATGAACACCTACGCACCGGAACAAACTATGTCGCAAAAGTCAAGCACCGAAGAAATGAAATACGGCGAACGCCAGATTTTAGAAGGCGAGTTAATTACTTTTCCGAATCCGCGAGTCGGGCGGCGCTACTCGATTAACATTACGTTGCCGGAGTTTACTTGCAAGTGCCCATTTTCTGGCTATCCCGATTTTGCGACAATTCACGTTACTTACGTGCCAGACGAGCGGGTGGTAGAGTTAAAGGCGCTGAAACTGTACGTCAACAGTTATCGCGATCGCTACATTTCTCACGAAGAATCGATCAATCAAATTTTAGACGATTTTGTGGCGGCTTGCGCGCCGCTGGAAGCGACGATTAAGGGAGATTTTTCGCCGCGGGGGAACGTCCACACCGTGATTGAGGTGTCGCATCAGAAGTAGGGTAGGTATTAAGCTGTTGTGGCAGTGAGATTTAATTGTGGGGCGGCATCGAAGCGCACCCCACAATAGTTTTAAGAAATAGGATTTTTAATAAAATTAGTAACTAATTGTAGGGTGCGTCAGGACAGCCCTCTCAAGACAGTCAAAAAGTCGTTCACACGCTTAAAATCTCGTAGTTTGTAGGGTGTACACTGGGAATTGGTTGAGTTTCTCGCCCACTGCAGAGTACCGGTTGACTGGCGTTTCAGGTTTTTGATTTTGAAACAAAAACCTCCGTATAGAAATTTTCATTACTTGAAATTTGAAGAATCTGAACGTGAAATAGCGATTGTATGCTTTTTCTCCGGTTCAAATTAACCACTTCGACAAATCTGGCAAAGCGCACCCTACAAACTCAACTAATCTTTTTGATATTTATCGTTGGTGTAAGGTGCGCCTAGCGCACCCTACGGTTAGCTTTGACTTGCAACAGAAGTCGGGGCAATCGCACTTTTTTCTTCTACTGTTTTCAATTCTGCCAACTTGTCCAAAATCTCCACAACTTCTCTCTCAAAACTCACCTGAGCGCGATTAGTGCGCCCGCCGATGTATAGTTTGCCGTTGGTTTCCAAAGCCCAAATCTGGGAGTGAGACAGATAGCTCATCAGCACGCTCAGCATCAGCAACCCGAAACCAGTATAAACGATCGGAATGCCCGGATCAGCTTTAATTTGCAATCCCGTACTGCCTACAACTTCGTCAATTGTCAGCATCACTCCGTTAACTTCAACCGCCGTGCCTGCGCGAACTGTAGTTAACAAGTTGCCATCCGTACCGTACACTAACATCGTGCCTTGCAAGTCTTTTGCTAGCAGAGAAACTCCCGCACTCAAATCGGGTTTTGTGGGAATCCAAGCACCCCAAATTCTGCCTTTACCTTGAGTGTCTAGCTGAGCCATTGGTAATTGTAAAACCGGGCTTTTGTTGAGGCGAACTCGCACGGCAGCTATTGCCCAATCTGCTTGATAAAATGTGACTCCCCGGTATCTGAGGGGTTCGTTAACGTGAATGGTTTTGCGATCGACCTCTTGACCTGTTTTGTCCAAAACTGACAGGTCAGAGTAAAATTGGTCGATCGCACCGCTCGGACTATAATCAATCCAGAACCGATTAACTCGCATCGACCAATCCTTCGGTATTTGTGGCCCGGCCCAAGGCCCTGCATCCAAGATATTCTGCACCTGAAATGTTTCGCCGCTGGGAACAATTTCTTGACCGAGAAATCCCGTCATTGCGCCCCATATCGACCCAGCTAAAATAATTAGCATACTGGCGTGAACAATAATCGGGCCGATTTTGCCAATTATTCCCTTGCGAGCATAAACTTTTTCGCCTTCTCGAAATATACGGTAGTTTTTTTGCTGCAAAAGTGGTTCTAAAGAACTTAAAGCAACTGTTTCTAATTCCGCACTGAGAGCTAATTTTTCAAACTGCTTTGGTTCTTCATAAAATTTCCAGCGACGGGCGGCTTTTAATGCTGGAAATTGTCGGGTAAATGTACAAGCTGTTAAGCTGCTGCCGAACAAAATTAGGATTGACAAAAACCACCAAGTGCGGTATACGTGGTCAAGTCCTGCAATTAGCACAACTTTCCAAGTTAGGAAGCCGAACAAAGCGGGGTGTTCTGGATAGTTAGATTGGTAAAAAGGTACTGATTGACCTTGTTCGATGACGGTGCCGGAAATGCTGAAAAATGCGATCGTCAGCAGCAAGATAATTGCCAGCCGCAAATCTGCGAGTATCGGCAAGATTTCTCGTTTGAAAAACCTTTGAGGGGCCTTCGCCCAGTTTGAGAGTTTTGATAGAAATACTTCTTTTGATGTCATTGGTAATTATGAAGGGAGAGGGAAGAAGGAAGAAGGAAGAAGGAAGAAGGAAGAGGGAAGAAGGAAGAAGGAAGAAAGAGCAGGGAAAAACAAAAAATGAATAAATATTATTATTCTTATTATCGAGTAAGTCTCAATTATTTTTTTAAGTCTTTGTCTTTTCTTTCTTCCTTCGTCTTCGCGGTTTGTTTAAAAAAAATTAATTCACGCATTCCGTAGTGATTGCCATATCTCTAAATAAGGGCTGAAGCCCTGACTACGAAACTTACGCGGGAAGGATGCGGGAAAGCAGAGAGAAAACACCAAATCCTACTAGCAAAACGCCGCTAACAGGCGTAATCCAACTCGACCACCGACGTAATTCTAACAACTTTTTAATGCTTGCAGTGAAAGTACCTGCTATAATCAGCGGAGCGACGTAGCCAGCAGCGTAAAACAGCAGCAACACACCACCTAAAACTGTATCTCCTGTTTTGGAAACCCAAGCTAAGAGTGTAGCTAAAACCGGAGTGCTGCAGGGAGACGCTACTAAACCAAAAGTTAAGCCCAATAAGTACGATCGCACGCCCGCAGGCAAATCTTTCGGCACCCACCCCACAGCGTCGAAAGACGGCATTTGTAAGGGTAAAGCTTCGAGTAAATTCAGCCCCATTAGAATAGCAATAATGCTGACAAGAATCGGTAAACCCAGGCCAATTTTCCCGTAAACTTGTCCGGCAAATGATGCTACAATACCCAAACCTGCAAGGGTAGTGGCTAATCCCAGGGAAAACCACGCAGACTGGGCGGCAGCTTGCAGGCGGCTTTTTGCTTCGTATCCACCGATGTAGCCGATCGTGATCGGCAACATTGAAAGCATACAGGGCGTTAAGCTCGTTAGCAACCCTGCCAGAAAGATGACTCCGACGCTGACTAAACTGAGGTTTGTCAGTTGAGTATTTACTAAATTATTAGCAAATTGTGCGAGTTCGTAAAGTTGGGTTTGCAGGGTTTCCATCTGTCGATTTTAGATTTTAGATTTTAGATTTTAGATTTTAAATTTTAGATTGACTCCACAGCCCATCGATTTTAGATTTTAGATTTTAGATTTTAGATGGACTCCACAATCGATTTTAGATTTTAGAGAGACTCTACAGATGAATCTGGGAGTTTAAACTAAATATCTAATATTTTTGCTCTCCACGACTCCTGTCGCGGGCTTGTACCCCTAGGCAGGTGACTTCAGGTTCGGGGCTGTTCTGGCTTTGTTGAAAATTGTAACAGATGCGCGCAGGTTCGGTTTGAGATTTAAGATTTTAGCGATATTTACTGGTTTGGAGTTAAAAGGTCGATCGCACCCTGGTTTACATTGATATCTTGACAGCATCCTCAACAAGCTGTTGACAACGGGCGCAGCTTGGGAGTTAAAAGGTCGATCGCACCCTGGTTTACATTGATATCTTGACAACATCCTCAACAAGCTGTTGGCAACGGGCGCAGCTACACCAGATAAGTGATTGACTGCGAAATCAGCCCGAAAGCCTGTTGTTGAAATTATTCAAGCAGACTTTAATTTTACTCTACGGTAAATTAAAGCCACTTTCTTCATTAATAGACCCGTCCGGCATTATTGCCCCTGCCAGCACCGCACCTCTGAAATTTGCTCCCGTTAAAGTAGCGCCTTCTAAATTAGCATTGCTCAAATTTGTGACTTGTTTGGAACCTCGGAAAAAGAAGCTGTGCAAGTCAGCACCTGTTAAATTAGTGTCGGCCAAATTAGCATATTGCAAGTCAGCACCGTGCAGTGTCGCATCCGTTAAATTAGCTTCGGTGAGATTGCTTCCCCAAAGTCGTGAATCTAAGACATTAGCATCTTGTAAATTGGCGCGACTCAGATTTGCCAAAGTCAGATTAGCATCCCACAACTTCGTGGAGTTGAAATTAGCTTCAGTCAAATTGGCTCGACTGAGATCCGTGCCTAAAATATCAGCATTTGCTAAATTAGCGCCGCTGAGGTCTGCGTCAGAAAGATCCGCATTTTTTAAGTTAGCACCGGACAAATTAGCGCCGCTCAAATTAGCGCCGCTCAAATTGGCTTCTTGGAGATTAGCTCCCCGCAAATCGACTGCGCTCAAATCGCACTGTTTCCACAAAAAACTGACGCACCAATTATCCTTTAATAGGTGACTCACATCCTCCGCATTCGCGGCCATCACAGGAGGAGTTAAGTAGAGAGTGAACAGGACGATCCCCAATACCGCAGCGAAGAAAGTTTTCAACCTCATAACTCTTTTCATTGACACTAATTTGCGCCATAAATTATTGATGTCTAATCAAAGCATAGCAAATAATTTGCAACTTCCCTCAGCAAGATTACTCAAAAATATTAGTGTAGTGAAAGGTTAATCAGGGTTGGCGCGGGTACAAACTTAACTTAGCCAGTCTTAGACGCGCTTTGAGGTAGACACCCGGTTGCTTCACAGATGCCTCGCTGCCAAACTAATATTTTTCCTAAAAACCTGCGATAAGATAACCACAAGTTCGATCAAGATTTGCCAGTGCAATATCGCTACAAAGTAATACTTACAGCCGACAGTTGCGATCGCTCCCTCAGGGGCATATCTGCAAACAATCCTGGTATAAACTCCTCAATATGCGAATCAAGAAACCGCTCATCTAGCCTACAAGCCTTATATTTAAAGGGTTCTAGACGCAATTTTTGTTAATTGCGATCGGCATCACTAACTAAGCCCAACTTTCATCACACAATTCAAGCCCCAACATCACCCAATCGCATCAAACTTATCACGTTCCTGAGAGTATGGATATCACTGCCAATAGCTCAAGTATGGAGGAAAATAACAGCATACAGTTGAAAAACACTTCTCCCATGCCTACTATCCCCCTTCTCCCAACCCAATTAGTTGTCACAACTATTTTCAATTCGATCGAATCTTTGGGATTCACTAATATTGCCGGCGTATTTTCGGGGGAGCAAGCTGAATCCCGACAAGAGGCCAATTTAAAAGTTAGTACCAAAAAGTTTTACACTCAAGGTTTAAAAAATCTCGAACAACAAGACTTGCACGGCGCTATTAAAAATTTTACTGCCACAATTAACATTAATCCCCAATTCGCGTCAGCTTACAATGATCGCGGTGTGACCCGCTACAAATTAGGCGACAAGCAATCGGCGATCGAAGATTTAACTACTGCCATCGAACTCAATCCTTACCGAGCCAAGTATTACAGCAATCGCGGGTTTATGCTGACTCGTTTAAAAGATTATACTGGGGCGATCGCCGATTACAACTCGGCACTGCTGCTCAACCCAAATGTAGCTCAATCTTACTTTAACCGAGGTGCTATCCGCCTACAAATGCAAAATTCCCTAGCAGCACTAGCTGATTTTGAGTCCGCAATTTGCCTCGATAGCGCTTTTGCTAAAGCTTACTTTAACCGAGGACTGACTAGATATAAATTGAGAGAGGTTCAGGGAGCATTTGAGGATTTTCAGAAAGCAGCAGGGCTTTTTAAGCAGCAGGGGAGAATGGATTCTTATCAAGATGCAGTTTCTCAAATTACAAAGCTATGGTGTTAGTTGAGTTTTCAAATGGGAAATTGGGAAATTGGGAAATTGGGGAATGGGGAATGGGAATTGGGGAATTTGTAAGGTGCGCCATAAGCACCCTACACCTATAGTTAAAGTTAGCCAATTCTCAAGGCTGCATCGGCAGGTTGAGGGTTAGGAACACTAGGAATCCTAGATAAAGGAATTGCAAAGGCTGCATTTTGAACAGAGGCGACAGTAGAATTTTGTACCACAGTACCAGCCGCTGCCAAGTTAATGACAGTATCGCTTCCAGATTGAGTGAATGTAGTATCGGATAATTTTCCTGTCAAAGCAATGCGATCGCCTTCCTCTGGCCTAAAATCAACTATTGTATGACTTGTCGGGGGTAGGGTAATAAAAGGAAGAGAAGCAGGATCTACTCCGAGCAAAACAAAAGTATCTGCACCACTACCTCCTGTGAGAGTATTGTTGCCTGTATCTCCAATCAAGATATCATTGCCATCACCACCAATTAAGATATCATCCCCTTGACCGCCTCGCAAAAAGTCGTTACCAGCATCACCATTGAGAGTATCGTCAGCGAAATTGCCAATCAGAATATCGTTGCCAACACCGCCACTAATGAAGTCGTTACCTTTCCCACCTCGCAAAAAGTCGTCACCGACTTCGCCACTGATGGTATCATTGCCTTGGCTGCCATTAATTGCATCATCCGTCGGTGAACCGAGGATGCGATCGTTGGCGCTACCTCCCACTATACCGCTGGGATTTTGCTGAGAGTCTTGGGAAGTGACTTGATAGTTGTTGGGAGTATTTGGCAGTCTGAGCGCTCCCAAAGATAGATTTACGAAATTGGTACTATTAATTAAATCGTTGAGCACATTAACATCGGTAATGATGCTAGAAACCCGACTGGGGACGATTCCTTGAACGACTTTTGCAGTTGAAATGCGATCGCCCTGCTGCACCGCATTCACCGTTTCAAAACCTTGAATAACATTGCCAAAAACAGCATAACTACCATCCAAAAATGGCAACTCATCCAAAGCAAAATAAAACTGCGAAGAAGCCGAATCCAAAGCATTAGAACGAGCCATTGCCACAGCCCCGCGATTATGCCGCAACTGGGGCGTCTGGGTGACAATTTGGTTGTAAACAGGTTGCGCGGCCCCTTGCGGCTTAATTTCCAAAGGAATAAAACGCGCCTGATTGGTATCCGGGTCAATAAAACTACCCGTTCCCAATTGACTTGGCGGAATTCTCGTATCCCTGCTGCGCGGATCACCTCCTTGCACCACAAAAGGATCTGGCTGACGTACAACTCGGTGAAACATCACCCCGTCGTAAATGCCGCGTTCAACTAAGTCAACAAAATTTCCTCCAGTAATCGGGGCATTAGTGCCGTCTACTTCGATCACAACGGGTTGACCATTAATTACCTGGACTACTATAGCTTTGCCTGTTAACGGGAGTGCAGCGCTCATGGGTAAATTGCTATTTGAGTGAGTGATCTTGGGGTTTTAGAAGCAATCCGCGAATTGCCTCTACCTATTTAATCAGAAAACTGTAAACTTGTCTTAAGTACAGTTCTACTTCTAAATTTATGATGTCGCGTCGCAATTTTTTTAGCACTTTCTTGGCAATTTGTCTAGTTTTTCTAAGTTTTAATTTTGCCACACCTGCATTTGCCCTCGGCGGTAAGCTTCCTCCGGTAAATCAACCAGCGCCGGAGTTTTCTTTGCCGACAAACAGCGGGGACGGACAAGTGTCCCTGTCGGATTATCGCGGTAAGTGGCTGGTAGTCTATTTTTATCCGAAAGACTTTACTTCAGGATGTACCATCGAAGCGCGGAGATTTCAGCAAGACTTGCCGAAATACTTGGCAAAGAATACTCAAATTATCGGTATTAGCGCTGATGATGTCGATTCCCATGCGGAATTTTGCGATTCGGAAGGTTTGAAGTTTCCGCTGTTAGCTGATACTGATGGTAAAGTAAGTAAAGCTTACGGTTCTTGGATGAGTTTTATATCAGCGCGACACAGTTTTATTATTGATCCTGAAGGTATTTTGCGTGAAACCTTTGTGAAGATTAATCCGGCGATTCATTCTAAAGAAGTGTTGGCTCGTTTGGGGGAATTACAGGCTAACGGGTAATACTATTTTAGATTTTAGATTTTAGATTTGAATAATTGGGAATGATTGATGAAGCTTGTCTTTGTAGTTAAGACTGCATTCCTCTGAATTTTCAGAGGATTTTAGGCTTCACTGCAACCGTTATCAGGTTGATTTGACCTCACATCTTGCACCATTCTCAATAATCCTTTTTTGGGTGGGATCTCCCAGGGCGGTTTCATTCTCTTGTAGGGGCAATCCCTCGTGAAGATCCCCGATATTTGAAACATCGATTTCATCGTCCGTGGGGGGGCGGACACTCTTGGCACCCCCCCTACAAAAGCCTGATTTTCGTGAGAATGAAACAGCCCTGTGGGATCTCCTGCCCAGCCTACAATAAAATCTACTCTCTGTGAAACGGGCAAGATGCCCGTTCTTGACAATGGTTCAACATCTCAGTTTTACGGAAAATGATGGCTGGTAACGCGACAAGCAATATTAGAGTAAATTTAAAATCTTAAATCGCCTGTCATGCCATATTCAATGAGAATTAAACTTGCTATTGGCTACAACAGATGCGGAAGAAGATTCATTGTCTGATAGATTTCTCTTTCTGCTAGCCATGCGACGTTCCGGGTCAATTCCCTCGAAGGTTGGCGGCAACCAAACTCGGACTACCAACAGCACTCCCAAAACCAGCAAAAATGCGCCTGTTGATAATATTTGAACCCAGGGAGTTTCTAGTACTCCCCGCACTATCACTTCTCGCAAAACAGATACTATACAAACTTCCACAGCCACACCTATCGAAACTCTTTGTTCTTGCAAGTAAATAATTAGCAGCCGAAATAATTCCACTAAAACTAATAAAAATAGAATGTCTGCCGTCACTTGCTGAAAATTCAAAGGAGGCAGCAGCGAGAAAAACATTTCTCGCAGTTCTAGCACCATGAAACAAAACAAACCAATACATAGGGAAATGGCAATTAAGTCTTGGACTGTTTCCAGAGCGGTGACGATTAATTGCAGATTCAACCATTGAGGGGGGTGACTGGACGAGTTGTTTAAACGCTTTTCCATTGACAGCTCCTGCAACTTGTTTGACTTTCTTACAGCTTAATTGAACTTAGGTTAATCTTTGATAATTTACAGGTTTAATCTATTTATCAGTCTCATAAAATTTCGAGCGGTTGACAATTTCACACACACTTTTATTTGTCTCCCAGGTAGCTTGACATTTAGTGATACTTTATGCTAATTAA
Organism: Microcoleus sp. Pol12B5; assembly: GCF_036701335.1. NCBI lineage: Bacteria > Bacillati > Cyanobacteriota > Cyanophyceae > Oscillatoriales > Microcoleaceae > Microcoleus > Microcoleus sp. Pol12B5. The sequence continues at coordinate 13,275 of NZ_JAUBQQ010000104.1, forward strand.
ACCCGACAATAAGTAGCTTTGATATCTAAAAAATAGAAGTCTGAATCCTAAAATGCTGCAACTGCTATAAAATATGAAAATTGTAAAGAATTATTTACCACAGCTTGATACACTCAAGCTAGTGACGGTCGGCTTTAATCATAAAAAAGCCACCAAGTCAACCGAAAAACCCAAAGTAATCCAGAGAGGATTGAACACCATGGCATTTGAACTAGCACCATTACCCTTCGCCGCTGACGCCCTAGAACCAGCTCATATGTCGGCCAACACGTTTTCGTTCCACCACGACAAGCACCACGCTGCTTACGTGACCAATCTGAATAAACTGATTGAAGGAACGGAAATGGCGAGCAAATCCCTTGAAGAAATTGTCAAGGAATCTGCTAAAGACCCATCCAAAGCCGGCATTTTCAACAATGCAGGTCAAGTTTGGAACCACAATTTTTTCTGGAATTCCCTCAAACCGGGCGGCGGCGGCACTCCGACAGGAGCTTTAGCTGACAAAATTAACGCTGACTTCGGCAGCTTTGACAAATTCAAAGAAGAATTCAAGACTGCTGCGACAACTCAGTTCGGTAGCGGCTGGGCTTGGCTGGTTTTGGACAACGGCACTTTGAAAGTCACCAAAACTGCTAACGCTGACACCCCGGTAGCACACGGCCAAACTCCGTTGCTGACTTTGGATGTGTGGGAACACGCTTATTATTTGGATTTCCAAAACCGCCGTCCCGACTACATTACTAATTTCTTGGATAATTTGGCTAACTGGGATTTTGCAGCAGCAAATTTGGCTGCGGCTTAGTAGCATCTAAGTTTGAGGACTAAAGTCCTCACTACAAACCGATAAAGTTTGTAGTGAGGACTTTAGTCCAATGGCACTGAAAAAGTCTCAATCACGCCCTCCGTTGAGATTTCAAGACAGAGCGAGGT
>NZ_JAUBQQ010000149.1:0-2300 GCF_036701335.1 Microcoleus sp. Pol12B5
CTAATTAACTCATAATTTTGCCTGGAATATCATTCTACTATGTATTTGTGTAATTAATTCTGTCTAACTACTTACCTGAGCCGATTTGCTGGGGAACTGAGGGGAATTCAGCTTATATTGTGGTGGAATGGCTGGATTTGGTAAGTCGCGGGGGCGATCAAAGTTGGGAAGAAATGGGGCGAAAACTCGCGGAAATGCACAAATACACATCCCCCAACTCCCCCTTGCTAAGGGGGGGAGAAAAGCCTAATTCGGGCTTGTTCAGGGGTGGTTTTGGGTGGGATATTAATAATACGATCGGCTCAACTATACAAATTAATAATTGGACTGCCAATTGGGCAGAATTTTGGGCAGAACAGCGGATTGGTTATCAGTTTAAATTGGCTAGGCGCCGGGGTGGTCATTTTCCCCAAGGGGAACGTTTCTTAAAGGTAATTCCTGAGTTGTTAGCAGGTTAAGTAGTTAAGCAAAATTAATTACATAATGATCTCCAAATTCTTTAAGAATTCTTTCGACAGATGAAACAAGAGATTGCCAGCTAGAGTAGGCATCTATTTCGAGCCATTGATATTTGATAAACCGCCACAAAGTCTCTATTAAATTCAATTCAGGTGAATAAGTAGGCAATTCAAATATAGTTAAACCGCGTTATTTCCATTCTTCAATTTTCTCGAAAATGGCATTGCTAGTATGGATAGAAGCTTGATCTACTACAATAACTGTTGGCCGCTCCACCACAGCAAAGAAAGTATCTATGCAGGCTATGATTACATCAGAATTAATAGTCTGCTCTGAAACATAAGCAGGTCGAGTGTTTTGCCGATTCATGATTCCCAAGACATTTAAACGCTTTGTTCTACGACTATCAATTGACAAATATTCACCAATATCTTGCCATCCATAAGGGACACAAGGGATGCCACAAAATCCGGACTCATCCAAATAGTATAAATCAATTTTTCCCTCATCTTCTAATTGTTTTAATTCTGACAACTTTTCTTTTTTTTCCTTGTATTCTATGGGGTCTGGCTTCCCACCAACACCTCGACGCATCCTATGCCAACTCATCCTTTTTTTTAATTATTCTCTTAATTGTTTCTGTACTTATATTAACAGACCATTCTTTTTTGATTTTTTGTACTACTTGCTTTAATTGTTTTGGTTGCAATTTTACCCAGTCTCTAATTTGCTCTGATTGTGCGGCATTAAATGTTTCTTTTCTGCCTCTACCTGGTTTATTATATAATCCGAGCATTCCCTCATCTTCCCATCGATTCAACCAGTTATACATGGTCTTATAACTAACTTTAAAGATTTTCATTAAGTTTTTATTTGTGATATTTTGTGAATCTAAAATCAGGAAATGTGCTCTTTGCCGCACTTGATGATGTCTGCTTTCGCGATAAATTCGGTTTAGCAATTTCAACGAAAGTGGATTGATATCTCGAAGTAAAAACATATAAAACCTCTTTGAACACAACTTAATATTTTTTATTATATCATATTAATTCTTTGTGTAATTAAATTTGTTTGACTACTTACGAACCTCAACCTTCCCTAGTTCATGGGGATTTGTGGGGGGGAAATGCGGGGGTGACATCTGCGGGGGAACCAGTGATTTTTGACCCGGCGGCATATTTTGGAGATAGAGAAGTTGATCTTGCGATGACTGAGCTATTTGGTGGATTTCCGGCGCAGTTTTACCGGGGATACAATCAGGTTTGGCCTTTGGATTCAGGGTATGAAGAACGCAAAACTCTTTATAATCTGTATCACATTTTAAATCATTTTAATTTGTTTGGTGGGAGTTACGAGTCCCAGACCAATCAAATGATTAATCGAATTTTTGGTAGTTAGGGCTTGCTGAATAATAAGCTAAAAGGTTTATACAGCAAGGCTTAGGGGATAGGGCAATCGAACAGATCGTCCAACAAATACAGGTAAAATAGTACAGAACCCTTGCACAACCGTTGACTCTCGTGTATCAAAAAGTTGACCCCAGGGGCACCGCACCAGAAAGTTTTGAATTCCCTCACGGGGGAAAATTAGCTTCAGACAACCGTTGGGTGATGATGGCTCAACTAATACCGTGGTCGGAGTTTGAAGCAGAATACGCTCAAAATTTTGCCGGATCTATGGGAGCGCCGGCTACATCATTTCGGATGGCATTAGGGGCATTAATTATAGTCATTTCAAATAAAAAAGAGACACTATTGAGCGCAGTAAGTAAGTCGGCGGGAAAGTTTATAACTATGTAACAAAAGATTAAGTAACCAGCTCGGAGCTAAATTTAATCCGTT
>NZ_JAUBQQ010000150.1:0-2276 GCF_036701335.1 Microcoleus sp. Pol12B5
CCCCATCTTTTTTTACCTCACGTTGGGCAAATCCGCCACTGGTGGGGCTTTTGACGGGGTTGTCACCCCGTCAGGTCAAGAGTCTCATGGAAAAAACTCACACTAACTAACGATGGTCTATATGTAGTTGTAAATGTGGCAGATAAAATCTATAAAATTGGTCGAAAGGTGACTGATGATTTCAAAAAAAACATGAAAATTCTTTTTGATGAATATTTACCCAAATGGAATTATCGAGCCGTACCTCAACTCACTCACTCACTCACTCACTCATCAATCAAGTTATTGATTTTTCATTTATTAGCAAAACATGAACGTAACCTGAAAAAAAAGCAGCAAAAACTAGCCAGAAAGGAGAAAAGAAGCAAGTATAGAAATAAAGCCAGGAAACTGGTTGCTAGGGTTCACGAACAAATTAGCAATGTCCGTCAAGACTACTTACATAAGCTACCCTTGAAAGCTTGTTGACAATAACAAAGTCATCGTAGTCGAAAGTCTCAACACAAAGGGCATGGTTCGTAACCACAAACTAGAAGAGAGCAATTTCTGATGTATGTTGGAGGATGTTTGTCAATTTCTTGCAGTACAAACTAGACCGTGAAGGTAAAGTGTTGGTAGAGATTGACCGATGCTTCTCTAGCTCGAAACTCTGTTCAAACTGCCACTATCAGGTGAGTGAAATGCCATTAGATGTTAGGGCATGGACTTGTCCTCGTTGTGGTATCCATCACAATAGAGATGGCAACGCTTCAGCAAATATTAGAGCAGAATGACTCAGAATGCTATCAGTCTTGGAAAGCAGGACTGCTGAGTAGAGGAGGGGATGTGAGTCCGAGACTGGGACGCAAGTCCAAGTTGACGCAATCCCCGTTGAAGTCAGAAGCTCACGCTGTACCTTTATGTCAGCGCTGGGTAGTTTACGAAAACAGGACGCTCTCCGTTCTATGTGAAAATCATAAAGATCTTGTAAAGACACCACAAATACTTAGTAATGTTTGACGGTCTGTGGCAATATTTAAGTAGAATTACGTAATCAATAAGTCGGACAGCGGCAGGCTGGCAAATTCAGTAACTCCCTGCTCTGTTGCCGGAGTGGTAAACTTTTGCCAGTCTAGTAGAAAAAGGGTTGCTATGAATCAGCAAATATCAGCTCAATCGCAAAAGCTTTTACTCCAAATTGGCAGAAATATTCGTCGAACCTTGGATCTCAATACCATCTGGCAGCAAACAGTTAACAGTCTTGGAGAAACACTAGGCGTCAGCCGCTGTATACTTTGTCCCTATGAAAGTTCTAGCCTGCAAGTCAAAGTAGCTGCTGAATACTGCCAAGAACCATTTTTACCCATGCTGGGAATGGAAATCTCGCTCACAGCAGCACCTCATTTCCTTCAAGCTCTAGCCACCCTCGAACCGGTGGTAGTAGAGTCCTTTGCAGCCAATGACTCTTTTGGGCCGCAGTCGCTGCTAGTGGTGGCTACCGCTTACCAAGAGCAACCTAACGGCATAATTAGCTTGCATCAGTGCAAAGGTCGATCGTCGGGAAAGGGTAAGACCGATCGACCTTGGACTCAATCGCAGATCGAATTTGCACAAGAACTTGCCGAGCAAGTAGGAAGTGCGATCGCCCTTGCTACCCTCTACCAAGAGCGCACCAAGCGAGTACAAGGACTATCCCAGCTCAAAAAGCAATTTTTGTTGAAGGCGTCCCACGAGCTCCGCACTCCCCTAAATCACATCATCGGCTATCTACAACTAACCATAGACGACCAAGCTGACGATCCCATAGAGGAGAGAGATTTTATCGAAGAAGCTCACCGTTCAGCTATCCATCTTTCTCAGGTAATTTCCAATATCTTAGATTACATTGAGTTAAGTGAAGCTTGCCAAACTCACGCAGAGTTAGCCACTTTCAGGAGTCAGGAAAAATCGGGGCATCAGTAAACCTTCTAGTGGCGTATTTAACAAGTCTAATATTTACGTTTCCACAAGTTTTACACAGGAAAAAACTGACAATTTATCGATAGATTCCCTCAATAAATTCGATAGCTGGTTCATCAATTATTTTTAGGGAATTATAGTTTTACACAGTACAGCATAGCAACTACTACACGTAGTAAGCTGTCGAGCATTTAAATTACATATTGTCTGTTCCCCATTTCTAGTTTGCTGTTCCCTTTCACCAAATCCTCACACCCTATTTAGGGCTTGCTGAATAATCGATCGCAAACTAAGAACAGGAGCGATCGATCTATTCAAGCTCGATTAAAGATAAGTTG
>NZ_JAUBQQ010000105.1:0-13635 GCF_036701335.1 Microcoleus sp. Pol12B5
TTACGGATATGGGTTGATTTACATTCTGGGCAGTGCATAAATTATCCCTCCTGTTCATACTCTAACTCAGCAACGCCGGAAGTTCTATATTTAAACTGTGCAGGACGATCGCGCGATCGAGCCGATCGCAAACTTGCCATTGCCAGCGATCGCTACTTGGGCGATCGCCATTATAATATTGCTCAATGTAGGGTTCAGCTTGACTAACCAGCAAATATTCACAAAAACTAGCAAGAGAGCGATATTTTCTGAACTTTTCACCTCGATCGTAGCCTTCAGTAGAGGAGGAAAGAACCTCAACAATCAGTAAAGGATTGAGAATTTCATCCGTGCGATCGCCATTGAATTCCGGTTCACCATCAATTACCATAACATCGGGATAAGTTCCATGATTGAAGCTAGGAATCCAAATGCGTAGATCGCCGTTATAGATTTGAAAATTTGTGTCTCGCACAGCCACGTTAAGAAAAGTCGTAATATCTACGGTAATACGGCTGTGAGCGGGGGAACCTCCTGGCATAGCGATAATCTCTCCGTTACAATATTCGTGACGTTCTTCAGCAGTTTCCTCGATCGCCCGGTATTCATGTGGAGTAAAGCGAGTCTTTGTCGCATCTGGAAGATTTGGCGGGTTGGTTTGAGTTATAACCATGATCGCACCTCCTAAATAATTAGACCTTAAATAATTATGGCTTACAGCTAGATAGTTTTCCTAACCCAGAGGCGTTTTCTGGATTACCTTCAAATTCCCGAAACAACTATTCATGCCTTTTTCCGCTTCTGCTTCACAACCGCTAAATTCTCGCTTTCCTTTTATTTTTAACACTCAATTGCTTAGTAAGCGATGTATAATAATGCAAAGCAAAAACCAGATTAATTCCAAAAAATACCAAAGTTAAAACAAAGGTAAAAAAAGACGTAAACGACAGTCGGGAAGTCATCGTAAACATCGCCAAAATGATTGAGCAAAGCCCAAAACCGGCAGCAAAAGAACTTAAAAGCAGCAACCCCACCTTAGACATAGTTTAATTTAAAGATTATCAGTAAAATGCACTCTTGGCACCTAATGATGAGTGCCAAATGATACTTATTACTATATAGCGAAATTGCTCAGTTCCGCCAAGGGCAAAACGACTACTTTCCTCAAAAGGTTTGAATTATATTGAAAAATACAGCCCGCGCTCTTGCCAACTTCGATCGCCCAACTTAATATCAATCAAAGGAATTCCCCAGCCTCCGCCAGCATTCCACCTTTCGCCGTACAGCCAGCGCAGGCGCAATCCTGCTGACAGCAAAGCCTTCGCTTCCAAAACCGCCCTTCCCCTCGGATTCCAAACATGGCCAAAATCCACAAACGGCGTCACCTGCAAAACTCCTTGTTTGTCGCGGGTGCGCTGGCATCGGATACCGCAAATCGGCTGAATCAAAAATCCCGCTAGGGGTAAGCATTGCATCCTGACAGTAACCCCGCAAGATATCTGAGCCCCCTCTAGCGAATTGTTCGATCGCCAAAAGCTCTGCCCCTGCCCCTGCCAATTCCCCATCCGATCGCACCACCAGCAGCCTCTCAGCAGCCAACAACCGCACGTACTGCTATTGACCCCGCCAGGTCAAAAATCAACTGTCAGGGCGGCTGCTGCTCATCGTAGCGCCCAATGCTGCAACTCCCTAACAGAACTGCGATCGCGCCGCCAAGACATCTCTCTCTCCCCTTTGACTAAAATCCTGAAACAGCCTCAGCACCGCAACCCGATTTCTTCCCCGATTATCTGCTTCCGACGACAGTGGAAAATCCTTTCCCAGCAAAGATGTATCGCTTTCTCGACTGCGAGTACCAATACCGATCGCGATTTTTCTTCTCGGATTTTGCACGATCGGCTCGCGGTAAATCACTGCCAACTACTTCAAATCGATCAACTTTTATCGTACCCGGAATCTTAGCAATTCTGCAGGCTGTACCGGCGCCGCAACAGCAGGCGACAAAAGCAGTGCGGCTGAAGGCAAGGGCTTTGGTGGCGCGGGTTATGGGAGAGGAGCCGGATTTTGCAGTCGCGGGTTAGGAATCGGAAATTCGTGTCTGTTTTCTCCTCGATTCGGCAATTGAGCGAGAGTTTCTGCGGGATCACTTTGGGTCGATTGATCGAATTCCGGGATGCTATTTTCTAGCTCTTTACTGCCTCTATCTAATTCTGAACCCGAGTATAAATCACGAAGCCGATCGCGATCGTCTGCTGTTTCTTGATTTAGTTTGAATTGAGGCGGTAAATTATCATGCAAAATTGGCGCTTGCACCCCTGAGTCGGTACCAACCATCGACTCACCCACACTTAGAGCTGATAGCAGTGCGGGGCAAATAGCTGCAATTGAAAAACCAAGTGCTAATGCCTTGAAAAACTTGATTTTACAAAAGCCTCTCGAAAATTGCACGGGCATGACAGATTAGCGATATTTGATAGTTATTTACACTTACGATCGGGCGCAGCCGACGCAATTGCAAGGAATAAAATTACTCTATCACTTTTGAAAGAGTTAATTTATTAAGTCAATATAAAGATAGTTGACAGCACACCTATTTTGTGTATAAAACAATTACTGAAAAACTATTACCTCTCAAACTAGCCTTCTTCCAAGGAATAAAATTACTCTATCACTTTTTAAACACTTCATTCCTTAAATCAATATAAAGATAGTTGACAGAATTCATATATTGTGTAACAAAAAATTACTAAAAAAACTCCGACCTCCCAAGCTAGCCCTGTAGGTCGGCGGAGCGTTCTATCAAACCTGCGATCTGAGAAATAGGTAAATTTTGATAGAGATTACTACATTTTATTGAGCTGCGATCGCAATTCTTCCAACTCAGCGTCAATCACCGGGCTCGACTCCGAGCTACTCGCTGCTGCCGTTTTACCCGCTGCCGGCAATTGACCTTGAGACACAGAACCCCCCGTCAGTTGAGCTTTCATCTGAGCCAACTCGTCGTCAACATCACCGCCGCTTTCGAGCAAGCGGAACTGTTCCTCTAAATTGCTGCCACCGGCGGCCAATTCTGCCGAAGCTCCCGCGCGAGCTTCAATCTGCAAAACTTTTTCTTCCATGCGATCAAAAGCCGCCATTGAACTGCCAGTATTCAAGGTGCCAATGGTATTGTTGAGCTGTTCCTGAGCTTTAGCAGCGGATATCCTCGCTTTGAGCATATCCTTCTTAGTCTTAGCTTCGGAAATTTTGCTCTCCAAACCGATCAAGTTACGCTTGAGACTTTCCACCTGAGCCGATTGCTGATCCAGACTCGCTTTCAGCGTAGCAGCCGTTTCAGCGTGAGACTTTTTGCGAACTAGCGCTTCCCGGGCCAAAGTCTCGTCTCCTTTTTGCAGGGCTAGCTGAGCGCGCTGCTGCCACTGGTTAGACTGAGATTCAGCTTGATTGTACTGAGTCTGGGTGCGCTTTTGAGTTGCGATCGCGCTGGCAACGGCCTGACGCAACTGCACCAAGTCTTCCTGCATATCCGTAACAGACTGTTCTAAAATCTTTTCCGGGTCTTCAGCTTTGTTGACCAGATCGTTAAGATTGGCTTTGACGACTCGGCTAATGCGGTCAAATAATCCCATAATGCTATTTTTCCTGGGTGAGGTGTACGAAGTAGGCGGAAAGCAGGCTTGATAGCCCTAGCCCGCAGTTGTGAAATTCACTCTGGTCAGATTTTTAGTGCGATTTAGTTTTTGGCAATTTTTGCAGACAGATAAATCCAGTTTAAAGCGATCGAGTAATGTGATGCAGGCAAGCTTATTCATGCACATATCTATTGAGTTTAACTTCGATCCGGGAATTCCCCAACAGGCTTCGAGCCATCTCTAGCTAGGCTGTTGAGAAGTTTTTGCTCGTCCCGACTCTTCTTCTGTTGCCTGGGGTTCAGGATGCGGGCGGCTCGCCCGACGGCAAGTTGGGCGTATTGTTGCCCGGAAGCATTTGTGCTTTCATCGCCGCCAACTCGGTATCCACATCGTCGGCACCTTCGAGAGAGAGAAACTTCTTTTCTAAATCATTAGTTCCGAGTTCTGCGATTGCTTCGGAGCGAGCTTCTAGCTGCATGACTTTCTCTTCCATGCGTTCAAACGCGCTCAAAGCACTGCCGGTACTGAGATTGCCCATCATTTCTTGAAGTCTTTCCGACGATGCGGCCGATCGAGCTCGGGCAATGTACATATCTTTTTTAGATTTTGCCTCGGAAATTTTACTTTCGAGCGCCCGCATATTTTCTTTAAGTTTAGTCACAACAGCCGATTGCTGATCCAGACTGGCTTTCATCGCCGTTGCCGTTTCTTGATAAGATTTCTTGCGCGTCAGAGCTTCCCGCGCCAAATTTTCCTCGCCTTTTTGCAAAGCTAGCTGCGCCCGCTGATGCCATTCTGCTGCTGTAGACTCAGCTTGGGAACACTGGCGTTCAGTGCGTTTTTGAGCTGCAATCGCTCCTGCCACAGCTTGTCTGAGCTGCACTAAATCTTCCTGCATATCCATTACAGCCTGTTCCAGAATTTTTTCTGGGTCTTCAGCAGCCCCGACTAAACTGTTAATATTGGCTCGAATCACTCGCCATAGGCGATCGAATAATCCCATTTTGCCCGTCTCCCGATTTTATTAAATTTTAGATTTAGGACTGGGAATTGACAATTACAAAACCAATTTTGTGTTAGACAAAACATTCATCATTGTCTAGCTTTGTCTAACAATTTAGTTAAAGTTTTTCACCCTTTACCTAATTTATGGTTGATAGTATTGTGGCTTCACCCCTTTTTCTTGGAGTTCTTTCACCAAACGTTCTGCTGAGGCAGGATCGTTCAAAGCCCCCATTTGGATCTTGACACCCTTTGAGAAGTTTCGCACGTAGGCATCGGGAACAGCGGTTCTGGCTTGCTGCAGCGATTTTTCGTCGGTGTAATCGGTGACAACGTAATAGAAACCGTCGGCGGCCCGTGCAGGCCTTCCCAGCGGGGATGCGGCTGCTGGGGATGCGGCTGCTGGGGATGCTGTCGCCGGGGATGCGGCGGCAGGCTGGGCTGGGGAGGGTGTTGGAGGCAGTGTCGGCAGTGTCGGCACTGGCTGGGCGGCGCTGGGGCTGGGAGTGGGAAGCAAAGCTGTACTCAGATTGTTGAGTCCTTGTTCCCTGCCTCTGGCTGGGTTGCCGTCTTCTGTAGGAATCGGCACAGCCCCGCTGGGGCCCGGAGGCGCTGGCGGAGTTGGCGGGATTGATGCTTTTGGTGACGGGGAAGGAATCGGGCTGACTGTCGGCTGGACATTGCTGAGAGTGCTCAAATCTAGCTCTACAAATTCCTTGGATACCAGATTTGGAGCTTTCGGCAGTTCCTTGGTGCTGGTATCTGAGGTGGAATTAGAGGCGGGACTGTCGCTGGGAGAGGGTGAGGTGCGGAGCAAACGGTTCAAGCCGGCCATCTTAACTAGATTTGACGGGTACATGACGGCGTAGCCCAAAGCTGTGCATGACAGCAAAAACAGCAGCATCGAACTCAGTCCCAAGGGAGTTAACAAACTGGCAGCTAAACTGCGTTCTACCGTAGGCTCAGCTTTTGACTCGTCCAAACTTTCGATGAGTTTTTCGCTGGATTCGAGATAATTGTTGGGTGCGAAGGCACTGCTAGATAATTTTGTGCCACCCCTGGTAGTTGCTAGCGGGGCATCGCCCTGAGTGCCGGCAAGGGATAGGGGCAGCGATAGCGGCTGCTGGGTTTCCTCCGCAGTCTCTGGCGCCAAATTTTGGGCTAGCTGTTGCTCGGTTGTGGCTGTTTGCTTGCCGGTACGAACTGAGGGCGACACCCACTGTTCGGCGCGCCTCCTGTGCCTTCTGTATGTTGTCAGTTCTGCTTCTAGATTTACATCTAGACTCCCCAGGACTGCTTGCAAAGCAGGGTTGATTGGGGTTGAAGAGGATTGATGATTTGGGGATTCAACCGAAGAACGCTTACTCATTAGCAAAACTCCTACCGCCTCTGAATTAATTTTAATGTTTTGATTGTAGATATAAACAAGAAGCTTGAAAACTTGCCTATTTTATGATTAGCTACTTTTGGCGTCAATGCAACAGTGGCCAGATCGCCTGCTGTCGATCGTCGGCAGCTATTTTTCATTTTCATTTGAAAACTTAATTGTTGCTGTTTCCCGGAGGCTGCTTACCGACACTCTCAGCCACTTTTTGTATCCTGAGCTACCGCTTATTTGTGACCTTTCATACTCCTTGGGTATTTGTACTTTTTCTTGATCCCTAACGCCTTTATAAACTTTTAACCTATGTTTTTACCTATACAATGAGCAACTACCGAGCTAATTGTATCTATATATAACGAGATTATAAATAAATTATAAAATTTAATTATGCTCTGGGGATCGCTACAACCCAGACACCATAAAGGTTGGGATGCTCTAAAACCGGCTAGCTCTACAAAGGAGAATTAGAGATGAAAATGATTTCCCGAAGAACTTTTATGCAAACCTCCTTAACTTCACCTTTAACTTCAGCTTGTGGTCACTGCCGTCACTATACCCCTGAAGGCAGACGCGGAGGTGTTTGCGCTCTACTAAGCGGCCCGGTTCAAAGCCACTGGAAAGCTTGTGCTTTAGCGGTTTCGCCTTTTAGGTCATCTTGGGAAAACATAGAAGAAATTGGAATGTGGCAAGAATCGACTCTGACGCTGCAGGATGCCACCGTCACTCTTTCCGAGCGCCATGCCTGCCAGCTTACAGGCACAACGTTAACCGAAAAATCCGCTGCCGCAGTTTCGGTTTAGTTAGTCGGCAGCAGGATAGGTCATACCATTTTCGATTTTCGATTGGGAAATCACTGATCATTATCATGGTTGGGATCTGACAAAGCAGTTTCATTCTTTTTGGGAACTGGTATCAATAGTCACAATTTTGGACGATCGGGTGCATTTGGCTTTACTAACTCATAAAAATCAGCATTTACTTTAATATGAGCGCATAAAAAAAACTGATTTCTGCATCCCGCTATGGCAGCCAAGGATATTGACTAAAATCAGGTTGCCGTTTTTCCAAAAAGGCTTGTTTGCCTTCGGCGCCTTCCTGGGTCATATAGTACAGCAAAGTGGCATTTCCTGCCAGTTCTTGCAAACCGGCTTGACCGTCGCAGTCAGCATTAAAAGCAGATTTCAAGCAGCGAATCGCGATCGGACTTTTTTCGAGAATTTCCGCAGCCCACTGAATCCCTTCTAGTTCTAGTTGTTCGACGGGCACGACGCAGTTGACTAAACCCATTTCTAGGGCTTGCTGTGCGCTGTACTGGCGACACAAAAACCAAATTTCTCTGGCTTTTTTCTGGCCGACGACTCTGGCAAGATAGCTAGCTCCGAAACCACCGTCGAAACTGCCGACTTTGGGGCCGGTCTGTCCGAAAATAGCATTGTCAGCAGCGATCGTCAAGTCGCAAATTAAGTGCAGAACGTGACCCCCTCCAATTGCGTAGCCTGCAACTAAAGCAATTACAACTTTAGGCATAGATCGAATCAACTTCTGCAAGTCGAGCACGTTCAACCGGGGTATGCCACCTTCGTCTACATATCCCGCCGAACCCCGCACGCTTTGGTCGCCGCCGGCGCAAAAGGCGTATTTGCCGTCTGTATGAGGCCCCGCACCGGTGAAAAGGACAACGCCTATTTTTGTGTCTTCGCGGGCATCAGTAAAGGCATCGCACAGTTCCAGAACTGTTTTGGGACGGAAAGCGTTCCGTTTGTGAGGTCGATTGATGGTAATTTTGGCGGTGCCACCACTTTTGTGATAGAGAATGTCTTCGTAGGTTTTGGCGGTTTGCCATTCAATTTGCATAATCAATCAATTTGAGATTTGAGATTGAGCTGAGTCAATCAAGGCAGCGACAAGTCGCTTTTAGATTTTAGAGGCATTCGGTTCAATGGGATACAAGGGTCGATCGACTCTGGAAAAAAAAATAAAGCGGGATTTAGGGAGAAACCAGGTTTTTTACGAACATACGCCGTGCAGCGCTCTTGGTAGGGGTTAAACAACTCGGTTTTTGAGGGTAAGAGCGCCCCAGTCGCATCTCAATTGGAAACAGCGTCAAATCCTCGAACTCTTCTCACGACTTTTACTGCTCCAAAATTTATATGCGCTGGACTATTTGCGGAGTAAAATACTCAGCAAGTGCTTTGCTGCTTTGCCAAATACCGGATCGCGGGACTCGAATTCGCTGGGATCGAGTAAAGCTTGAACTTCGGCAAAAGCTTGTGAGTCGAGGGTTCCTTCTTTAGTAAATAAAGTGTCTATGACTGCAATGTGTCTGGAGTCGAGGCCGAGCCGATTTGCGATCGACTGTAGGTACATTTGCTCCCGCAGGTCGATGTGTCCGTCGGCCGCTGACATTTCGTAGCCGGAACCGATGAGCAACAGTTTTTCAGATTCTGAGAACAAAGCTGTCAGGGTTAGCAATTCCGTGGGGTTGAAGTAAACCTGCTGTTTCGATACTCCTTTGACAAGGCGCTGAATTAGTTCTACCCGATCGCGGTCGCCGCTAGCAAAGGCTTTGAGAGTCTTTTGCAGCCGTTCTTCTTCTTCAACTGCGATCGTCCTGTCAATAATCATCACTCCGCGCAGGATGGAAATCAGAGCAGTCAGAAACACTACCAAAGGAGTGATATCTTGTTCACGCAGCTTTTGCCGACTAATGCGGCACAACAGCTCAACAATTTCAGTGGTAATCGTAGTGGTGTCCATAATTAAAGACTCTCGATTAAGCTGTAATGTAACTTTCTTTATCGATCTTAAGTTTTTCTGTTACTTAGGTATGACGTGAATTGTAAAGCTGAGCCGTTGTCTATTCGTGATACTACTTATTTTATTCACAAACGCTGGATGACTAGGGCTGTGGAACTGGCACAAGCAGCCGGTGATGCTGGTGAAGTACCCGTGGGTGCTGCAATTGTTGACGGTAGTGGCAAATTGATTGCCGAAGCGCAAAACCGGCGAGAGCGAGACTGCGATCCGACTGCTCACGCTGAAATTTTGGCTTTGCGGGCTGCGGGCAAAGTTTTGCAAGACTGGCATCTCAACCAATGCACGCTCTACGTAACGCTGGAACCTTGCCCGATGTGCGCTGGTGCGATCGTCCAAGCTCGGATTGGTCTGCTGGTATACGGAGCAGATGACCCAAAAACTGGCACGATTCGGACTGCGGCTAATATTCCAGATAGCGCGCATTCGTGTCACCGCTTAGAGGTGCTCGGCGGTATTATGGAGTCTGTTTGCCGCGATCAGTTGCTTTCTTGGTTTGAAGCACGCCGGAAAAATTAACAGTTGACACTCCCCGCCCTATAAGGAGGGGGATTCTTTCATCGCCGGGAGCGCAATCGCTTTACCCTCAGAAAGCATCTTGACCGTGTGTCCCACGGCTGCAAGTCCTCGAATGAGAACTACTTGAGCGGCTGCAACGTCTCTATCCGTCGTATAGCCGCAATGTTGGCACGAATGAATACGCTCGGAGAGCTGCTTCTTGCCCGTCTCGACTAAGCAGTTAGGACATATCTGACTGGTTTTCTTGCTGTCAACCTTAAGAAAGAACACTCCGCGTTTGCGACAGCACTGCTCTAATACTTGAAAAAATTGTCCCCATCCAGCGTCTAAGCAGTGCTTCCCTAAGAAGCCTCGCGCTAGACCTTTGAGTTTCAAATCTTCCACAAATATCATCCCCGCCCAATCGCAAAGATTGTGAGCTACGAGCCAGTAGTAGTTTTTCCGAGTATTTGCAATTCGTTCGTGCAGTTTGCTGACTTTAACTTGCGCTTTCTTGCGGTTATTCGACCCCTTAACTTTTCTTGATACTCTCTGTTGCAGTAATCTAAGCTTGCGTTCGAGCGAATTGAAAGGTCTGGGATTGGGGAACAACTTACCGTTAGAGACCGCAGCCAAGTGACTGATTCCAACGTCTACTCCCAGCGCTTCGCCATGTGGCATGACATCTGGAACGGATACATCCCACTGCAATGTCAACATGGCAAACCATCCGCTAGCACGTCTGACTATCCGAACCTGTTTTAGCTTTGCGCCATCAGGAATAGAACGCGATTGGCGAAACTTGAGCCAGCCAATTACAGGTAGCTTGATAGCGCCATCTCTTACGGCATCTATCCCAACTTGAGGAAAAACGAAAGAGCGCATGGTTCCACTCTTCTTGAATCGAGGGAAACCATGTCCTTGCTCCCACATGCTGACGAATGCTTGTTCTAACCGACGAAGCGTCTGTTGTAGAACTTGAGATTGCACTCGCTGTAGGTTGCCAGAAGTTTTCCTATAGGCTGTTAATGTCTGGCATTGACTGGCATAAGTAGGGCGTTTGGTTTCTGCTGGAATGATGTATTCGGACTGGAGAGAACAAGCATTTATCTGACAGCTACGAGATTTAAACCAATCTTTGCGTTCGGCTAAGGCATAGTTGTAGACGCGCCGACATTGTTCGAGCCAGTCTTCAAATCGGGCAACTTGCGCTGATGTGGGTTGGAGTTTGTATTCGTATGTCAGACTAAACACTTGCATCACCTCCTCTATTTACTATAGCTTAAAAAACGTTGCATCGCTTCTTAAGCTACAGTCTTTAAAGAGAAAGCCGTCCTAGAAGGACGGGGCTTTAAACCCAATTTTTCGGTAAAATTTTTTACTTTCTTCGGAGCGAGGTTTAATCGAAATTGACGGAAAGCATCCAGGATACAAGCCCCCGGATTCATTCCGAAAGCAGACTCAGGACCCAGAAATAAAAAACCTGTATCCGATAAAGGAGCCCCCGAATTTATCCGTGCGGTCAATGCTTCAATTCTAAAATCTCAAATCTAAAATCTAAAATCTAAAATGGATTGACCCTTTAACTGGAATAATAGATCCGTAATTCCCGGCTCAAGCTTTCGAGGCGGCAGACTGCTCTGCATTAGTGCTGTCCGGTTGGTTGAGGTTTTACCTGTTGGAGATTATCTCTTGCGGGCGCGATCGCTCGATCGGCACAAGGCCAATAGCAAAAGTGTCCCGATCTAAAAACTAAAGATTTGGCCAACACCTTACTTTAGACTTTAGATATCGATCAAGCAGCTTAATTGCTATGCCCCACACCGCCACGATCGCCGTTGAGTCCAGTAAATCATCTCTAGTGAAGCCAATGCCTGCCAAGGTAGCATCTAATACCTCTCGCGTTTCTCCTTGGTTAACCTCCTTGCTCTATCCGCTAGGTCACTATGTTGTCCTACCGTTTCATTTTGGCAAGATTGAGGTAACCGGACAGGAGCACTTGCCGAAAGACGGGCCTGTCATCTTAGCCCCAACGCACCGCTCCCGGTGGGATGCCCTGATGATGCCCTATTCAACTGGACAGAAGGTGACTGGACGCGATTTGCGGTTTATGGTAACTGCTGATGAGGTCAAAGGACTGCAAGGTTGGTTCATCAGACATTTGGGGGGGTTTGCTGTGGATCTCAAGCATCCGGCAATTGGCAGTCTCCGTTATGGGGTGGAACTACTCCTCGACAAGGAAATGTTGGTGATTTTTCCCGAAGGCGGTATTTTTCAGGATGGCGAAGTTCATCCGATTAAGCCTGGATTGGCGCGTTTGGCAATGCAAGCTGAGTTGAGCAAACCGGGTTTGGGGGTGAAAATTGTACCGATGAGTATCCGCTATCGCCCGCGAATTCCTCAATGGGGTGCTCAGGTAAAAATTGCGATCGGTTCTCCGATTTCCGTGGCGGATTATGCCAATGGTGGCGGTGGTAAAAAAGAAGCACGATTGTTGACAGCCGATCTCGAAATGGCTCTTAAAAAGCTTGATGAAAGTTGAGAGGAAGAAGGAAGAAGGAAGAAGGAAGAAGGAAGAAGAAATTATGATATAATGTTTTCGGGTGCTGTAGAGAGATGCAGCACTTATTTTGCTGGTTTGTTATGTCTGTATTAAGTGTGAGCATTAATGGATTGTGCTTTGAACTTTAAGCCGGGTCAAATTGTCAGTTTAGAATGTGGAGATGCGTGCCTGCATTCAGAGGTGATCCAAGTGGTTGAGGTACGTCAAGTTTGTTGGGTGCGCCCTTTAATGTTAGTTGTATTAGTGTCGGGGAAGGATTCACCGGAAGAATACACTTTATCCGATTTGCGAGATGGTGCTGATTTGCTGTGGCCGGGGAGTTTGTTTCGCGTGGCTTTTGATACTGAGGTAATTTCACTGTTGACTGAGTTGCAGTCTCTGGACTCTGAGAAAAAGGATGGTGCGATCGCATCTCGGCAACTTAGAGATTTTGTCGATCGAGTTTGGGAAGCTTTTCCCAGTGCTTTTCATTAAGCAGATATCGGGCGTTTTGTCTATTAGTCCGCCAGGGGTTGAAAACCCCTGTCTAATAGCTAAAGTCCTCTTGCATAGGACTGATACCCTCTTGATTCTTCAGTCCGCGTAGGCGGACTTCGTTTGTCTAGAAGCGATTTCAATCGCCCAATTTTCTTTTCGCTTTTCGCGGACTATTATACTAAAATACAGCGTGTGAAAGCTCTTCGGGGTTAAGATTATTGTGAATAACTTGACCGTCGCGGAACCAGACAACGCGGCGAGTTTGACGCGCCACTTCGGGTTCGTGCGTTACCATAACCACAGTCATCCCGCTTTCATTGAATTCTGTAAAAATATCCATTACTTCTTGAGTAGTTTTTGTATCCAATGCACCAGTCGGTTCGTCAGCCAGCAACAACACGGGACGGTTGACAATAGCCCTAGCAATGGCTACCCGCTGCTGCTGTCCTCCTGATAGTTGATTCGGTCTGTTTTGCAGCCGACTTTCCAGGCCGACTTTTGTTAAAGCATCTACTCCCCGTTCGCGTCTTTCTGCTGCGGGAATGCCGGCATAAACCATCGGTAACATGACATTTTCTAATGCTGTCAATTGAGGCAATAGGTGAAATTGTTGGAAGACAAAACCTAATTTTAAATTTCGAATTCCGGCTAATTCTTCTTCGGGCATTTGGGCGACATCTACGCCGTCTAAGTAGTAACTGCCGCTCGTAGGTCGATCGAGACAGCCGATAATATTCATAGCTGTAGATTTGCCCGATCCCGACGCGCCCATAATCGAGCAATATTCTCCTTGTCTTACCGTCAAGCTGACGCCGTTTAAGGCGCGAACTTCCAGGTCGCCAATCCCGTAAACTTTTGTTACCTCTTCCAGACCGACAACAACGGGCTTTGAGAGGACTTGCGGGTCGAGGTCTTGGTATGTATCGGTTTGTAGTTCAGGCATTTTTTTTCTGTGCGATCGACACAACTAACTACTAACTTAACACTTCTTATCGGTTTTGGCGGCTGGAGTGGCGATCGTTTGGACGCTAATTGACGAGATATAAAAAAACTAAATCTTTAAGGACGTGTTTGTGAGTTGTTTTATGAGAGTCATCTGATGTTCTAGCACTAGATAGTTATCTAATTTGCTTTTTCCAGCGCGGGTCAAGCCTTGATTATTGTGGGCATAAATTAGGTCGAGGATATGCTCTTTTGCTTCCTCCGAGAGCAGGGTAAGCTCATCTAATTTGGTATAAATTGTACTTGACAATGAGTCAAATAAGTGAGATGACAACAATGCTACC
>NZ_JAUBQQ010000106.1:0-13487 GCF_036701335.1 Microcoleus sp. Pol12B5
ACTCGTTCAATTTTTCAAAACCTCAATATCCCTTATTTGCACTTTTCTTCTGCCTAGAGTGACAAAAGAGGGTTAATACTCAGGAATGCAGAAACCGGGTTTTTTACGGGAATATTGCTGTTGAGCCTTTAACACAGGTAAAAAACCCGTTTTCTTTCGTATTTATGAGTAAGTCCTACTAATCTAAAATCCAAAATCTAAAATCTAAAATCTAAAATCCCTTAATGGTGGAACGTGTAATTAAAACGGGTGTTGGGTGGCGTTTGGGATGGAACCCGGAGGCCCAGGAGTTTAAGGGTTTGGTGGCTGGCGACGGTTGGGCGATCGAACTCACGGAGGCTGAGTTAAACGATTTTTGCCGATTGTTGGGGCAATTAGCCGGCACAATGAGTCACATGGCCTCTGAGTTAATGGACGAGGAAAAAATAGCTATTGAAGCCGAAAGCGACTTGCTGTGGGTGCAGGTGGAAGGCTATCCCGAAGCTTACAGCGTGCAGTTGATCTTGAATGCTGGCAGGAGGTGCGAGGGTTTTTGGCCGACGGCTGTGGCTCCGAGTTTGGTGCAGGCTGCAAAAATTTTAAAAGTTTTTTGACTTTTTAGGGAATTCTATGCTAAGCTGTTAAAGCTGTCGGGGCGTAGCGCAGCTTGGTAGCGCACTACTTTGGGGTAGTAGGGGTCGTGGGTTCAAATCCCGCCGCTCCGATTGTGATAAAACCTTCTCTATGAGAAGGTTTTGTTGTTTTAGGGTCGGCGACGCAGCTCTTACCATTCTCAATTAGGGGCATCGGCCCAGAAACAAACATCAATCTCTGCTTCCGAAAAGTCTATAGTCTATAGCTGTATCCTCAACTTCAAAGGCTTTGCGATTGCTTCGCGACCCTCACAATAAAGTTAATCATAAAAAAAAGGCGTTTGTACTTGACAAACGCCTTTTTATAGAATTACAAACGCGGCGTCTTATCTTGTTTAAACGACGCTAACAATTCGCGAATTTGGTCGGCAGCAATCTCGCGCCCGCCCAAACCAAAAGCTAGAGCAATACCAACTGCGATCGCCCCAAGCAGCAGCCCGAAAGCCAAATTCACAATATCGCTGCCAATGCCCATTTGTTGCAGCGCCAAGGCCGAAACAAAGGCAATAATCGCAATCCGAGCCGCTTGGCCCAAAAGCCGCGCTTGGCGAGTTCCAGAACTGGCAATCAAACTAAACGCCAGATTCGCCAAATACAAGCCGATCGCAAATACCACCAAACCGGCCAGCACCCGACCTGCAACCAGGACAATACCGCTAACAATTGCCGTCAGTGCTGGAATCCCCAGCACATCGGTAGCCGCCACCACAGCAAACAGCATGATGCCCACCTGCACCACGATGCCGACAAACTCAGAAGGCGTGCGGGCCGGAAGTTCCGGTTCCTGAAGAATCGTTGCCTCCGGATCGATCGAACTTGGCGGTAGTCGCAGTCGCTGTTTCGGCTGCTGCACTCCCAACCAAGAAAAGACATTGTTAAAGCCAATTCCCGTCAGGATATTAGTCACCAAATCGCTGATCCAGCGCCCCAAAAAGTAAGCAACCCCCAGAATTAGCGCTGCTGTAAAAATGTTGGGAAGCGCGCCCAGAATCGTGTTGAGCATCGCGATTGCCGGCTGCGAAATCGCCTGAATATCCAAAGCGTTCAGAGCTGCGATCGCCGTTGGAATCAAAATCAAAACATAGACGATCGTACCGACAATCCACGACAGCGATTGTCCGCCCGAAGTCCGCGAGATTCCAAACCGAGCGCCCAAACCGTCCGCCCCAGCAGCCGCCAACAGATTCGTAACAATCCGCCGCACCACCATAGCCAGCAGCCAGCCCACAAACCCAATCACCAAAGCTTCCAGAATTTTCGGAATTGCTGCCAGAATTTGGTTGAGTAAATTATTAACCGGCAGCAGAGCCTGCTGCATTTCCAGCGAGTCGAGAATCAGCGGCAAAAACAGCAGAAAAATGAACCAGTACAGCGCATTCGCCACAGTATCGCTCAGCAGCAAAGGGCGCTCAGTCGGCGCAGTTCCCACCTCTTGATTCAAGCGCTCGTCCACGCTAAAAGCCCGCATCGCCCGCGATACGGCCATTTTGGCTACAGTTGCCAACACCCAAGCAATCCCCAACCAAATTAGTGCACCGGCTAACTTCGGCAAGAAACCGGTAATTTGATTGAGAAAAGTATTGAGGGGTTGCGAGACAGCCGTTAGATTCAGCCGGTTGAAAAAGGCAATTAGGAAAAATACAAAAATGATCCAGAACACCGCTGCGGAAATCCATTTTTCCACGTGCGGGGATCCAGCTCCTTCCGGGCGCCCGGTAATCCAAGCAGCCAGCCGATTGTCCAGCGTAGTCTTCTTGAGCAATCCCCCCACTACAGATGAGACGAGGGCTGATACTATCAAGCCAATAAGCAGGATACCGACGGCCCAGAGGAGATTTTCAATGTTTGATCCCTGAAGGAAATTGTTAATTCCGCGTTCTGCATCTGTCAGCGGATTCCCGGGCTGGGCCTGGGCCAAAATGCGATCGGACAAAGCCACTATGGGGACCGATATCGGTTGAGTTATTTCTTGCCAAGTTTCATTCATTTTTTTCTCAGGTTAACGTCACATTTGACAAGGACAAGACGAAACTTTAATAATAGTTCCAAAAAATCTAGACATCGCCTAAATTTAATGTTTGTACACTTTTAATGTACTGGGTTAACTACAAAACCCTCTATCGAATTTGGGATAAACCAATCTCCGACTGCTTTTGGGCCAATATTCCAAGAACCGTTTATATCGGCATTGATGAAGCGTCCAGTTTTGGTTCTGAACAATTCTCTTTTTACCCTACTGCCAATGTAGTCGGAATGTTGTTGAATTGGTTCCCAATCCAAAGCTGAACATTGGGAGGTGTAACTCTCCTCAACTAACAGAACTTGAATTCCAGCAAGTTGTCCTTTGTACTGCAACATTTGCACAAACCGGCGATGGGGGATACAGGGAAAATTTTGATTATTAACCAAACCCGTATTAATCCCATCTTTAAAATCATCGTTCCAGCCTATAGCCAGCAAGCCAATGTGATGATTAAGGAGTTCTTTAATAATTGCGTAACTCGTCGTGTGGAGGTAGTAATCCACTTTACAGTTACGCTTGTGCCACAATTGGGCGAGTTTTTTACTGTTTTTTTGCTGCGCTACGGGCAGCAATAATTTCAATGCCGATGAAACTTGATTGCAGTATTGATTGGTTGACTTAACAGCCCGTCCGTCGTAGATTGTCGCTACTAACCCACGAACATTGTAGGTTAATGTTGCCAGATTGTTTAATCCTAAAGCTATGGCAGCTACTGTCTGATTAACTTGTAAAGGCTTTTCTAACTTCTCATAGAGCACCTCGACCACATAACAACCTACTTTGGGAACAATCCGGATTTCCAGAATCGAGGTGACTTTTGATGGCAACCAAATATTAGTTCCAGAGGGGCGAACATATCCTTTTTTTAAAGCTCTTTTGCTGACAGCTTGACAATTAAATACAACTACATAGCGCCCGTTCTCTCTTTTTCGATCTCTTGAACCTTGATAATGAGGGCTTTGCGCTGCGGTTTTAAATTTAGTGGTGTCTTCCTGATAGTTTCGCACCCCTAGATAGTAGCTAGTCCATGCTTTGATCACTAATCCGATCGTGCTTTGTGCTAATTTTGCGGGCAGTGCTTTGTAATCAGGACTTGTTTTGAGGGCGTGATCAACAGCCAGAGCATTTGTTTGTTGGCTAGCAAAAAATTTTTTACGGTAGATGTAGTTAGCGCTATTGTAAAGATTTTTGCACAACAAAGAGAGTCTATCGGCTTCTCGATAAAACCTATGATTTGGTTTAATGATGTGCCTTTCGACTAACTCCATAATCGGTATATATACTTTAATTCAAGATGATACACTGTATTTATGAGTGTGTCAATCTTTTAATTTCTGGGAAAATTGACGTTACAAGTAAATAAAGGACTATCAAGTAAGCAAAGTTTTGTAATACCCTCCTTGTTGCAGGTTCTCATGTCAATTCGTCAAGTTTTCGAGCAATCCATTGAAATTCGCGCTGCTGCTACTCTGGTGGAGCAATGTATAGTCGATCGCACTTTAATGCACAAGTGGCTCAATCCCCTGCTACGCTGCGATCCCCAGGGCGAATGGGATACTGCCGTAGGAAGTCGCAGCTTATTTATCATAAAAATTCCCGTTTTGCAACCCTCTTTAGAGAGTGTTGTGTTGGAGCGACAACCCGGTTTAATTGTTTGGGGGTTTGACGGATTTTTCAAAGGATGCGATCGTTGGGAATGCCAGCCGCAAATCCAAGGAACTCTCTTGATTAACCGCTTTGAATTTCAAATTCCCAATCGTTTAATTAGATTTGGTTTCAATCGCTTTGCAGCCCCTTGGACAGAAAAAGATATGAAAGACCAACTCCGCAGACTCAAGCGGGTAGCAGAGCAACTATCTCAAAGAATGGGTAAGGGGTAATGGATAATGGGTAATTGGGAACTTTTACCCTCGCGTAGCCGAAGAATTGGTAATGGGTCATGAGTAATTGCTAATAGCTGAAAGCTAGGGCTAATAGGAAAAAAGCACCAATTCCCAATTCCCAATTCCCAATTACCCCTTCCCTCCAACTTCAGTTATTTATTTCGCACTTCCCGATGGATTGGGCTGACAAATCATTTCTCTCGCCGAATTCACGGCTTGGTTAGCCGTATTTTGCAAAGCCGGGGACTTCTGATACAAAGCTTGCAAATCTTGCACATCTTTAATCACTCGCTCGTAAATAACCATCGCTTGATTGCCGTCAACTTCTAAGGCAGTAGGGCTGTAATTTTGCATCACTTCAATCAGCGATATTTTGCCATCTTTGGAAGCTGCGACTAAAGCATCGCGCAGTGCGGGCGCGCTTTGCAGCCGAGTTGCCGGCGCATAAGCAACCTCCCCCAATTGTTTGAAAACAATTTCCCCAAAATAAGTGCTTGCTAGGCGCGCTACTAATTGGGAATCTAAAGGCACTTCTCGCGTTAATATTTCGCGCATCGACTCAGGAGTTTGTTTCGCAAGACTCAGAACGCTTTGCAGTTGAGATGATGCTTGGCCTGTTTGTGCAAAGCTTTGCAAGTCGCTCATCGGTAATGTTACGTCAACAGCACCGTATTTTACGGTAACATTATCTAATGCAAAGGCTTTGCCGCTGCTTAGGAATACTGCACTTGTTCCCAGCAAAAACGCCAAACCTAAGGATAAAGACTTTGACATCCTTTTGGTTAAATGGGCTGACAGGGGTTGCATTGCGTTGAGATACCGTTGTTGAAACTGAAAGTTCATGAGTTTGTGCCTCTTTACATCAAAATACTTTTTAGATCGCTCGTCTGTGCGGACATCTGTGCGGATATCAGTGCGGATATCAGTCGGGAAAGTCAAATCTGGATTTCCGTAAATGACCTCTGATTTTACAGTCAAGTCAAGCAAATTCAACCTATCAAAAGATATGTGTTAATTGACAATTAATATGTTATACTTATATTTTTGACAATTTTAGATACCTTTGCAAAAATGATAAAAGCGAAATTTGGTCGTCAGGCAGCAGTTTATTGAGCACCACTTTTATGTCTTATAGTGTGCTGTGCGACATATAGGGAATTTAAGTTCAAAGATCCCGATCGAGCCGATCGACCAATTGGCGAATTCTAGCAGCATCAGGAGCATTCGGAGCATTTCTCAGGTATAGTTCCAAATCGTGGCGTGCTTCCACCAAGCGTCCCAGTTGATAATAGAGAATTCCGCGATCGCGCCGTTCCCCCAGCGCATCGGGAAACAGCAGCAAAATCCGTTCGATCGCCAAGAGTACCCTCACAGCATCTTGCTGTTGCAAGTAAATCGCCTTCAGATTTCCCAGCATTCGCCCCAACAAATGTCGGCGACTTACCGGGGCGAGAAAAGCCGGCTGCAACTCCATAGGTTGACCATAAATTTGAGAAAGTCTCGCTTGACAATCTTCAGGAAACAAGATTTCGCCGCCGTTAAACGCATCAACAAAAATGCCAGCATCTTCAAAATCTGGTCTAATTAAAAAATGTCCTGGCATCCCAATTCCCACCATTGGAAAATCAATGCGCTTAGCAACCTCCAAATAAACCAAAGATAAAGAGATCGGAATACCAGTACGCCGATCGATAACTTCATTCAAAAAGCTATTGCGGGGGTCGTAATAATCAGCATCATTGCCCGAAAACTGCAACTCCCCATATAAATAGGCGTTAATAGTTTGAATAATCCGCAGCGGATAATTCTGTGCCGGCAGGCGATCGCGCACTTCATCTGCGATCGTGTCGAGAGCGTTGAGATACTCCTCGGGCTCTAAATTGGGGTATTCTTCCAAAGCCATGTAAAGAGCAGCTTTCGCCAGGTCGATCGAGCCATCCGGCTGATTTATTTCTTGATCAAATAGTTGTCGGGCGATCGGAAAATCCATATTTATGATTTATTTGATTTTAATTGACATTTTATACGAATATCCTGTTGCCCAAAAAAATATTAAAAACATCTCTCTTCTCTTCCTCTCTGCGTTCTCTGCGCCCTCTGCGGTTCAAAAAAAACAGTCTTGTATGTAACGTGCACCTTACAGCTTAACTTTTAACCTTCAAATCCCGTGACTTTTACCAATCACCCAACTGCGGCGAAAAATCCGAGCCAGAGTCGATTCTTCCAAAGCAAAATAGATAGGGCGGCCGTGAGGACAAGTGCGCGGATTACGAGTTTGCTGCCATTCATCCAACAAATTTTGCATTTGGGAAAGACTCAAAGGAGTACCGTTTCGCATAGCGCTACGGCAAGCAGTCGCAACTTGAGCTGCTTGTAAATCTGCGACTTTACTGAGTTCAAAAAGCGCATCCGCACAGTCATCTCGATCGGCTAACAATTCAGGAACTTCGCGGGCAGCCCATAGCTGTTCTCCAAAACTTTCTACTTCCAAACCCAATAGGGATAAATTTTCAATTTGCACTGCCGATAATTGACTGAGAATTACTGGTTTTTCTAGACATTTTAGCTGCCACGCTGCACACAATTGCTCGTATAAAACGCGCTCGTGAGCGATGTGTTGTTCCACCAACCACATTCCACTGGAATGTTCCGCAACAATGTATGTATTGTGAACTTGAGCGATCGCCCTCAATTCCATCAATCCTATTTTATTAGCTTTTTCCTGTTCGCCGCCTTCATCATTCTGCCTAGCCGAAATCCCGACACTGTAAGCACTTTTTTGTTCCGATGCCTTCAGCAATTTTCCCACTCGATCGGGAATTGGGGCAGGCGGCAAAACTTCATCGTTCAAATGCAAAGCACGAGTAATTGCCGCGCTAACTTGCGCTTGCCAAAAACTCGGATCATGTAGATAAATTTCCACCTTAGCGGGGTGGCGGTTCCAGTCGATTTCCGAAGGGGAGATTTGCAGGTGGACAAAACACACGGGATAGCGATCTCGCGGACAAGTGCGGGCAAAGGCGCTGAGAATAGTTTGCTCTAATTCGGGCGATCGCACAACTCGCCGATTTACCCCAACTTTCACCCAATCCGGCCGTCTGCGGTGACAGCGATCGGGCAAACCAATTACTAATTCTAAAAACTGGGAATTGGAAATTGGGAATTGGGTAGTAGCAACTGGTAATTGGTAATTAGGCTTAACTGTAGCGCCCACAAGTTGAGTTTCTAGCAATAAACTTGCAGCTTTCTGATTTTGAGGACTCGCAGGCAAATCTAACTTTAAATACTGCAAATCGCTCGATCGCACACCGCGCACGAACTGAGGTAAAAGTTGTTCTGCTGTGCTACCAGGAGTTACGTGCAAACAAGGGGTATTTGCTTGACGCAACTGCCAATTAACGTGCGGGTGACAAATAGCAATTTGCTGAAGGGTTAATTGGATCGATCGCATTTGCTGTGCCGGCGACAAAAAACTGCGGCGCACAGGCCAATTGCCAAACAAATTATCAACAGTCACCACCGTACCCGGAGCGATCGCGGCTGTTTCCACCTCTACAGCAACGCCCGCGTTATTGTAAACCACCCGCCAGCCCGATCGAGCATTTTCAACTCCCCCCTTGTTAAAGGATGATTTGGCGGGGGTTTGCGCCGACTCTCGATTTTCCGAAAAATCCCCCAATCCCAAATTATTCGATCGGCTCAAAACCTCCAAACAGCCCAACTGAGCTAAACTGTGCAAAGCTTCCCCCCGAAATCCCAAAGTATCAATTTTGTAAAGGTCAGCTTCAGTGGTAATTTTGCTCGTACTGTGAGGGGAAGCCGCCTGCTGCAAATTTTCCAGATCCATTCCTGTACCATTATCTGCAACTTGCACCCGCCACTGTTCGGGCCAGACAGAAACAATGATGCGAGTTGCGCCAGCATCCAGAGAATTTTCAACTAATTCTCGTACCGCTGCGGCGATCGAGTCAATCACTTCGCCGGCGGCAATTAAGTTGATAACTTCTGTGGGTAAGGTTTGAATATTAACTGGCATCAAATTTTTAGCAGTTCGTTAATTCAATTATACTTGATTCTCCAAGTCGCTACACAGTATTAGGACTTACGCTCTTAAAGCCGGTTTATTAGGAAAATATTGTTTTACAACAAGATATTTACTCATCAACTAAGTCTCTGATGCTTAGTGAAAAAGTCCTAAGTATATATCTTCCAAACTACTTAATTTTGCTCTCCTAAAGCCATGAGTTTCGGCAAGCGGATGTAAAAAGTTGTGCCTTTTCCGTCCTCTGACTCATAAGTAATTTTCCCTTTGTGAGCCTCCACAATCGACTTAACAATCGCCGTTCCCAACCCAGTACCAGTCCGCTTGCCATAAGTCACAAACGGTTCAAATAACTTTTCCTTAATTGTCGGCGGAATGCCTGGGCCGTTATCGTAAATGCTAATTTCTGCCCACTCCTCACTTTGTGTCACCGCAATCTCCACCCGACCCCCTCTGCCGCCAAAAGCCTCAACAGCATTCCCAACTAAATTTTGTAAAACGCGCAAAATCTTATTTTCATCCGCTTCCACTATTACTTCTGTCACCCGTACTGCTAAATCTACTTTTGCTGCTTCACAATAAACTCTGTTCAACTTTTCAAACTGCTGCAACGTCTGAATTAAATTAACTGGTTTTTTATTGAATACAGAATTACCTCGCGAAAATTCTAATACTTCTTCAGCCATCCCCAACATTCGATGAACCTGCAATTGAATAAGTTCACACCACTCCTGAGTTTCCTCATCTGGGTGCATTTCTTTGAGCATTTCACTGGAGAGTTTAATTCCGGTAAAAGGACTTTTGAAATCGTGAATAATTGTACTCACCATTTCTCCTACCAATACCATTTTTTGTTTGTGTACCAACTGGCTCACATATTGATCCGTGGTCTCCCGTAAATTTTTAGTAATGAAACTAAACATTTGCAGTACCGAACTGCCTTTAGCAAACTGGAGAGTTGTGATTAGTTCTTCACGGCCTATTTTCGCCAAAGTCGAGCCTGCAACTGCCACAGCTCTAGCACTGCGAGGCTCTCCGTCTAAAACTCCGAGTTCGCCAAAATAATCGTCTGGCTTAGCGACAGCAACCGTTTGATATTTATGATTTTCAATCCGCTTGCTAAACTCGACTTTACCTTCTAAAACTAGATAGAAAAAATCGGCTATTTCTCCTTCTTCAAAAACCAGCGTTTCCTCAGCAAAACTCTCCAAAACAGCTATTTGGCAAAGGTGAGCAGCTTGCTCTGGTTCAAAATAAGACATAAATCGATGAGATGCCAGATCCATGTGAAAATACCTGAGACTTAATTTAAACAGTTTCTTTCTTCTATTTTCGCCGATCGCCCTCGGTGCGTTAATAAAATACAATACTGCTTTAATCTGGCTCTCTTTTCTAGCCTCCCAGGCTGTGACGCAAGGATCAGCGTCGGGATGCAGAGCCAGACTAGGACAGCAGCACCAGCAATCTCACCAAAGTTCTCAGTTAGTTGACTAAAATACATAAATATTGTACTATTTTTGAGATTTAAATTGGACGTGGGAAAGTTCTCCGGCCACCTCAGAAGATTTTAACTATAGAGAGATCGTGTAATTTAAATGCCGATCGACCGAGTTTACAAAAATTAACGATCACCCGATAAAACGATCGCAGCATTCTGCCCGCCAAAGCCAAAACTTAAACAAACCGCATTTCTGACAATAGCCGATCGCGCACAGCGAACAAAATCTAATTCAAACCCCGGTTTTTTTATTCCCGCGCCCGGTGGCAACATCTGATATTTAATACTCATCAAACAAAAAGCCACGCCCAAAGCTCCCGAAGCTCCCAAAGTATGACCTGTCGCCCCCTTAGTCGAACTAACAGCAACTCCTGGGTGAAATAACTTCTCAATTAACAGTGCTTCATGTCGGTCATTTAACTCAGTTGCAGTACCGTGAGCATGAATAAAATCTATATCAATCGCCGCTAAATTGCTGCGTTTCAAACATTGATTTACTGCCGCGATCGCACTTTCCCCCCCCAGCTCTGGTGCATTAGCATGACAAGCATCATTTGTCAAGCCAAAACCGGAAACTAGACCGTAAATTTTAGCGCCACGACGCCTTGCCAAATCGGCAGATTCTAATACAAATAAAGCCCCGCCTTCACCGAGCACGAAGCCTTCCCGATTTTCATCAAAGGGATAGCACCCATTGTTTGCCAAAGCACCCATCCGGCTAAATCCAGCCAGAGTCAGTGGTGTGATAGGCGCTTCCACAGCACCTGCGATCGCCCGCTGACACTCACCAGTGCGGATTAAATCAACAGCACGGGCGATCGACCAAATACCCGTGGCACAAGCAGCCATCGGCGCCAATACCGGCCCCGTTGAGCCAATTGCCCTCGCCGCTGCGATCGCCCCCATGTGAGGCAAAAAATTCACAAATTGAGAATTGGGAATTGGGCATGGGGCATGGGGAATCGGTAATTGGGAATTGGGAATTGGGCATTGCGAATCGGTAATTGAGAATTCTCTTCCTTTTTCCTTCTTCCTTCTTCCTTCTTCCTTCTTCCCTCTTCCTTCGCTTGCCAACAGTTCCAAATTTGCCTGGAAGCCACGGCTAGAACCGATCGCAATCCCGCAATCTGGCAAAGGCAAAGTCAAATTAGCATCTTGCAAAGCATCTGCTAAAACCTGCCGAATTAAAGTTATTAAATCAGCAGGTTTTGTGCCAACCAAAGCCAAAGGTAGCGGTTCCATTTCTAAAAAAGGTTGATGGTGTCGAATTCCCGACTTCCCGGACAACAATCTTTTCCAGCCATCATCCAGAGTACCTAAAGCCGAAACAAGACCAATTCCGGTAACAACAACATCCATAAGTAAAAGGCTTGCTTTTGGCACAAAGTAGAAAGTAGAAGGCAGTTGTTTCTCAAATGACTACTGCCAACTGCCAACTGCCAACTGCCAACTGCCAACTGACTACTAATTAACAGCCTTAAAATTTTCCAAACCCTGAGTAACGGTAGCCTTATCAATGCGATCGCCCGCTTCAATCTTATCAATCACATCCATGCCTTGCTTGACGTACCCAAAAACCGCATAGCTACCGTCCAAAAACGGTACATCCGTCAAAGTAAAGTAAAACTGAGAAGAAGCCGAATCAGGACTCTGCGATCGAGCCATAGCAACAGCCCCGCGAGTGTGCATCAACACGGGTTTCTCCTTAACCCCAGCTTCTTCTAGCGTTTGGCTGTAAGTCGGATTGGCAGCACCTTTTACTTTAATTTCCAGAGGAATCCTGCGTTCGGTAGAAGTTTTTGGGTCAATAAAACCCCCAGTTCCCAGTCGCGCTGTAGGGAATTTAGGGTCTTTACCCTGGGGGTCGCCGCCCTGAACTACAAAAGGCTGAGGTTCCCGCACGACTCGGTGAAATACCAGCCCATCGTAGACTCCTTTCTGAACCAAATCGACAAAATTGCCCGCAGTAATTGGCGCATTTGTGCCGTCGAGTTCGATCGTAATTGGAGCACCTTTAACCGTCATCACCACCGTTGCTTTTCCTTCCAATCGTGGCAAATTGCTAAATTGCGAACTCGCCACTACAGCAGGAGAAGGAGACGGAGACAAAGAAATATTTTCACCCGACGCCGGATTTGGTGTCGGAGTCGAGTTTGCCACAGGGGAACTACCGCATCCTCCGACAAACAGCGCGCCAATTATTAAAAGTGAGAACAACCACCGCTGAATTTTGATTTGCATTTGCATTTGTATTTTCACTTTGAGTCAATTACGGACTTGGCAACTAAAGATTTTAATTCAATAGCCCGAACTGTTTTTAGTTCGTAGTCTAAAAACCGCGATTTTCCTTGGATAGCGAACTTGCCTAATCACCTTGAAACTCTTATTCTACAGTTGGCAATCAAAAACTATCCGAAGTATGGTGAATTGATAGATTCAAAAATTGGTAATAGGCTTACTCGCCGATCGATCTTTTTCACTTACCAGCTAGGTAAGGTGCGCGGCCCGGCGCACCCTACGAGACATTACCAATCTAAAATCTAAAACCGCAAATCGAAAATCCCTAAAGTCCTTCTAGAGGAACTTGCAAAAATCGAGCCAATTCGGCCGCTTGATTTTCCACTTCAGACAAAGCAATCGGCTGTCCGACTCTAGTCAGGGGAAACTGACGGCGGTCTTTGAGCTTAAGATAAATACTGCGGCGGGGATTGAGACCTTCTTTAATGTCTACCCGCACAGATTGCACATCCGATGTCTTGCAATTAAAATCAACTTTGCGGTTTTTGCCGGGAAAACCCCAGCGAAAGATCCGAATGTTACCAGTTTGTCGATCGAACTCGTTGTAACCGCCACCGACATCCCAGAGAATAGTCAGCCACAGGTAGAGCGCCAACAGCACGCCACAGACACCGTAGAAACCCATCGCAATGCCTTGGGGGATGAAAACAAGCTGAGTCGGGTCAGCAAAAGGCAGCAGGTTAACGTGCAAGTAGCTGGAAATGCCCGACAGCAGGAAACCAGTCCCTCCAATGCTGACCACCGTCGCCCACCAGTAATTGCTGAAGCGGCGGGAGCCCAAAACCGGGTAGCGCAGTACAGGATCGATCGAGGTCATTGTTTTTGCAGTCATAAAATTAAACAGCCTTAAAGCCAAATCTTAATTCAATTAGCCCACCGAGCGTCACGCTTCGCTGACGAGATCGCGATCGACCGATCGGCATTGTGTATCAACTCCTGCTAATTATGTTGAAAAATTATGAACTTCTAATATATAGTTATGTTAACTTTAATTAGAAACCTTGGTCTTTTAACAAGCAAAAGGATTTTACCCCAATGACAATCGCAGTCGGACGCGCCCAGACCGAAAGAGGCATATTTGATGTCCTCGACGACTGGCTCAAACGCGATC
>NZ_JAUBQQ010000004.1:0-9789 GCF_036701335.1 Microcoleus sp. Pol12B5
CACTTCTGGGACTTCGGTTAAGGGCAAAACTCGTTTGTCCTGCACTGGCAATGTCCGACTGCGAAAGGCATTATATATGCCTGCGGTAGTGGCGATGCGTCATAACCCGTTACTCAAAGCTATGAGTGAACGATTATTGGGTCGTGGAAAGGTCAAAATGCAGGTGATTGGTGCGCTGATGAGGAAACTGGTGCATTTGGCTTTTGGGATTTTAAAATCCCAAAAGCCTTTCGACCCCAATTATTTGACTGCTACCCCTTGACAGGTCAAGACAGTATCTACAACTAATGACTAATGACTTATGTTAACGCCTTTGCCTAATACAGTAGAAACTTCTCAAGGTTATTCTCGCAATCCCTGGTTTTTTGGTCTTTTGATTTTGATTGTCCTATTGCTGGGTTTTATCATGCAATCTTACCTCAACCAACCTCAGCTTTTAAGCGATCCGTTTTTGCAACTTCCAACAGCAAACTCGGTGCGAGTTGTCTGGTTCACAGAGTTTGCCGGTACTCGCAACACAGTTGATTACGGCGAAAATTTGAATCAAACTGTGACGGCAAATACTACCAAGCTAAGCCGCACTCACGAAGACAAAGACTCGCGCATTTCCGATGAAATCAAACAAAGCATAATTGACAGCAATCCAATTGTCCGCGACATCTGGCGCCACGAAGCAGAAGTCCCCAATTTAATGCCCAGTGTTCGCATTCCTTATCGAGTTACCAGCCAAAGGAAAGACGGCGCATCTGTTAGAAGCAAAGTTTTCACTCTTTCTCCCACACCAGCAGCAGGAATGCCGCTCAAAATCCTCCTCACTTCCGACCATCAATTGATGCCGATGACAGCAGCAAATCTCCAGAAAGTAGGCGAAACAATTGGCAGAGTTGACGCGGTTTTCATGGCTGGGGATTTAATTAATATACCCGATCGCGCTTCCGAATGGTTTGACGACTACCGAGGCCGGGCATTCTTTCCCGCTATGCAAGGGCGCGCATTTTCCGAACTGGACAAAAACGGCATCAAAACCGTTTACAGCGGCGGCGAACTGATCCAACACGCGCCTTTATTTCCCGCCATTGGCAATCACGAAATCATGGGCAGGTTTTCAACTGCCAGCCCCCTCAACGACCAATTTAATGATCCTTTTCCCCGCGCGGCTGCCGAGAAAATATACGCTAAACGTGCTGCATCTTTGAATCCTAGTAATGACTCTTCTGTGCGGGAAATATGGCTAAAAAACAATACTTTTAATAGCGATACCTATGACGAAATTTTCAATTTACCGGGAGGCAAAAAATACTATGCTGTGACTTTTGGGGACGTGCGGCTAGTGACTTTATACGTTGCGAATATCTGGCGGACTCCGAATTTAGATCCGGGTGCGAGAGGCAGGTATCGGGAACGAGACGCAGATTTTAATAATCCCGAAAAATGGGGATACGGACAGCATATTTTTGAGCCGATTGTCAAGGGCAGCGCTCAATATAATTGGCTGCAACAAGAGTTAAAGAGTGCGGAATTCCAGCAGGCAAAATATAAAATTGTGATGTTTCACTACCCGCCGCATTCTCTGGGTGACAATATTGTACCTGCTTATACTGATCCAGTGCAAATAGTCGATCGCGCTCTCGATGGCGAGATTAAAATGGTGCGTTACGAGTATCCGAAACAGCAAGATTATCTGATTCGGGATGTAGTGCCGCTACTAGAAACAGCGGGCGTGCAGTTGGTATTCTACGGACATTCCCACTTATGGAATCGGTTTGTAAGTTCCAGCGGAATGCACTTTTTGGAGACTTCTAATGTGGGCAACAGTTACGGTGCTTTTGTGGGGGAAAAGCGCCGATTTGTGCCGCCGGCATATCGGGAAGATTACAGCGCTATTGGAGACCCGAACGGATTGGAACCTGTAGTGCCGACTGTTGCGCCTTTGTTGGGAGAAGACGGGCGGCCGCTGCCGTATATTGATAGCAATGATATTACTGCGTTTACTATTTTTGATACGGGCGAGGGTACGGTTAGCAGCTACTATTTTGATACGCGGAAACCAGAGTCGGAAGTGGTGAAGTTTGATGAGTTTAAGTGCGAAAGGTAAGGGCACGGCATTGCCGTGTCCCTACAGATATCTGAGTCAACTGAGATGTTGCACTATTCTCAATTAGCTATTTAGGAACAGGCAAGATGCCCGTTCCACAATAACATTGAGTTTTGTGAAACAGGCATCTTGCCTGTTCTTGAGAATGGTGCAAGATGTAATACCAAGCTGCATTGTGATGTAGAATCTAGTTGAGGGTGATAAATGTCAAATAATTTGGAAATCGCCGAAAATATTCGGCTGTTGAATCAACCGTCTTATAGTCCCGAATTAATGCCCGTTGAACATCTGTGGGAAGATTTACGAGAAAACTACTTTAATAACCGAATATTCAAGTCAATGTCTAAGGTAGTCGATGAACTTTGTCATGGACTTGTCAATCTAGCATCTCATCCGGAACGCTTGCGCTCAATGACTTATTTCCCACATTTTAGAATAAGCTCTTTGAAAGCAACTTAGTATCAGCTTATACAACAGACCTACAATGTTCGCTGGAAAAAAAGTCGAGCTAATCGCTCACTGAAAACGTGTTAATACTTTGTTCAAACGTGGGCCTGCGCTCTTCAAATTCCTCAGCACTGGTAGAGAATGCAACAATCCACATATTGCTCCCTTGCTTAATCGTGTAGATTATCTGTTTGGCAGTTACACCGGAAATTGTTGCTTCTATCACGATCTGACCTGCCTGATAGCGGTCAAGCGACACTTTCTTCTGCTCCACGACACGAAATTCGCTGGGTAATTGTTTAGGAATCAGATCCAAGTATGTATCTATTGTCACTGTAGGTCCAACTGACTCTATAGCAATAGCGACATTACTCAGAAAACCTGCTTTACTAACCTTCGAGTCAAAAGCCCAGATGACGAATGCGGATGGATTCTGTTTGAGTGACTGAGCTACCTGCTGATAGTAGGGCCCCAAAGATTCCAGCTTCTGAACCACCACGTCCAGATATTGGCTGAGATCTCCGCCGCTATAACTCTCCGGTAACTGCAATTGTACACCGCGTCCCTCAAATTTTTTCCAACCTGGGATGGTCGTGGTTTGTGTGCGGACAAAGGGACTTGATGTTTGTTGAGAGGTTTGTGGCTGCTTGCAGCCTATGACTAGGCTTGGTAGCAACAGACAGAGTACCAGCAAAAAGTTTTTCTTATTCATGGAATTACGGTTTATACCCCAACTTGGTATCACTGATGATTGTACGTCTGAACGCAACTTGATATAAGATTAAACTGAGATGTTGCACCCTTTTTAATTACCTGTTTAGGAACGGGCTCTTCGGCCCCTTCCACAAGAAAATTGAGTTGTGTGGAACAGGCATCTTGCCTGTGCTTAACAAAGGTGGAAGATGTAAGATTAAATCTTGTCTTTCGCAGGTGGAACCAAACCAGTTTTATTCAAACCCGCATCAATCTGCCTGAGCAATTTAAAATCGTCTTCGGGTAAGGAATTAACAGGCGAGTGTTTTTCCAGAAACGAGAATGCTTGCCGAAATTCACGCGGCCGGGAGTCGATCGCACCATCGAAGTGACAAGGTACAATTTTTTCAAAGTCCCAACTCGCCACTTGATCCACCCAATCGAAAGTTTCCCTCGGCGCGCGGTTGAGAATCAAAGTCTGCAAAATCGGCGCGACAAACAACCGCCCTCCTCCCCGCAAAGCCTCAAAAGATCGCACCCAATCTCTTTTCCACTTGAACGGATACAACCCGAAATAAGCTTTCCTAGAGCGTTCTGGCGCTTTGCGTGCGCTGGCAAATACGTCCGACCACGGTGGCACTTCCAGCACGCTGGGGCTAAAATACATGGCAAATAAGGCGATTCTCTGCCAGCCTTTGCGCCGATTTTCGTGGGTGTCTGCCACCGTGTCCGAGGCGCTTTCTTTGGCGTGAAACAGCAGCGGGTACGAGTCGAGTTGGACGATCGCGGGCGGATTTTCGGGAATCGAAACTATGGAATCTGTTAACATCAGCGTGCGCGATCGTCTGTGAAATAACGCAACTTCAGCAAATCTGCCCAAACCGAGGTCGAGGGGGCCGAGAATTGCCCAGTCAAATTGATCGGCTAACGGCGTGTTGCTGCTGTCAAACGGCAGTACAGAGGTGCGTTTGGCGGGCAAACCCAGCCAACTCAGCGGCAAATTCACCGGGAAACTCCACTGCTGCGGGGCGACAAACACCTGCGCTTCGGGAAAACACCTCGCAAAGGGGCCGACAAAAACTTTGTGCTCGATGCCGGAAACCGTTGTCAGCATGATGTACTTCACCTCGCCGTGCTCTGCTACTAACTCTTTTACCAAGCGGATGCACTCAGGAGTCGGTGCAACGGGGGCGTAGACGAGAAGGCCTTCGGGTTCTAGTTTAATTACTGTCATCCGAATCGGGACGACAACGTAAAAAATGCCTTGTAGTTGGTCAAAAGTCCAGATTGTATCTTTAACTATTTCCTTGCGGATGGTGCGCCGCTTGCTGTAGGGATAGAGGGGGACGACTGGCCAAAAAGCCCAAGAATAGTCCCGAGAATCAATCTGTGCTGATGTTGGTATGCCTTCGCCCTCTGCCACTGGTGCGACTCCTTGCCGATTTTTTTGTACGTGCGTGCGATCGAACTGTTTTTATCTTATTTCACTCCTGTTGCGGGGATTCGAGGAGTTGAAAAGGGGTTTCACCAGGCCTGGGTGCGAGAACTATTAAACCAACTGTTCAGGATCGATGCCTAACTCCCGCAACCGCGCCGCTAGTCTTTCCTCTCGCTGTTGAGATTCTGTCAGTTGCTGTTGAGATGCTATGAGTTGCTGTTGAGATTCTATCAGTTGCCGTTCCGCCGCCGTCGCTCTTTCACCCGGACTCAAAATCAACCCTCCTTGGGCCGTAAACCATCGCAACCACAACCGATTCATACTCTTATAAGTGCCTTGCCACCAACCTAAACTCAATTGCAACTCAGGAATAAATAACCGCCCATCAATTAATTCTGCCGGTTCATAGTGGCCTCCTACAAGATGAAAAGCTCGCAATTCATCCGTGTAGCGACTGAACACAAAATAGTAAGGAATCCGCAAAATTTGTTCATAAACTTGCCACTTAGTCGGCGGTTCCCCAGCTTGCTGAACAGTCTGCCCTAAATCTTCATCTTCAGTGCCCGGCGATAGCAATTCCACCACCACAAACGGATTTACCCGTTCTTGCCAAACTACATAACTCAAACGCATATCGCGCCCTTGATAAAGCCTTGGCACGCCCACCGCAGCAAACCAATCCGGGCGTTTATGCCAGCGCGGTTGTGTTGCATCGTAATACAAATTTAGGTCACTGGCTGTAAAGACTTGTTCGGCATCCCATCCCGGCGGCAAAAACGTGAATTCCAAGAGTTGCGGCTGATCTAAATGAAATGTATCTGGCAAACCGGGCTCCTTTGGGTCTTCGCTAGGTAAATCATACATTGTTGGCAAACTCTGCCGGGGGTCTAAAGGCGGTTCAGCTTGAGCAGGCGGGTAAGTCGGGAATGTCATAATGAATTCTGAGGTTGCTTATCCTGATATGATTATAGCCTTGTGAGAATGTCTTGCATTTCCAAATAATTCCCATTAACTCTCAATCTCAAATCTCAACTCAAAACTCCAAAATCGATATGACTCAAAACTACCGCATCACTCTTTTACCAGGAGACGGCATCGGCCCTGAAATTATCGCTGTGGCGGTAGATGTCCTGAAACTTGTCGGTCAACAATTGGACATCGGCTTTGAATTTCAAGAAGCTTTAATGGGCGGCGCTGCTATTGATGCAACAGGCAATCCGCTACCAGAAGAAACACTGGAAAAATGCCGCAACTGCGATGCAGTATTGTTAGCAGCTATTGGCGGTTACAAGTGGGATAATTTGCCCCGCGAACAGCGCCCGGAAACAGGATTATTAGGACTGCGCGCCGGATTGGGATTGTTTGCAAATTTGCGTCCTGCGACTATTTTACCGCAATTGGTTGATGCTTCTAGTTTGAAACGGGAAGTTGTCGAAGGCGTGGATATTATGGTGATCCGCGAACTCACAGGCGGCATTTATTTCGGCAAACCGAAAGGTATTTTTGAGACCGAAACAGGCGAAAAACGCGGTGTCAATACGATGGCTTACACCGAGTCGGAAATTGATAGAATCGGGCGAGTCGCTTTTGAGACAGCCAGGAAGCGGGGAAAAAGGCTGTGTTCCGTTGATAAAGCGAATGTTTTGGATGTTTCGCAACTGTGGCGCGATCGTATTATTGCCCTTTCTTCAGAATACCCTGATGTCGAACTTTCTCACCTCTACGTTGACAACGCAGCCATGCAGTTAATTCGCTGGCCGAAACAGTTCGATACAATTGTCACGGGCAATTTATTTGGCGACATTCTTTCCGATGCGGCAGCGATGCTAACTGGTAGCATTGGGATGCTGCCTTCTGCTAGTTTGGGAGCAAGCGGGCCGGGAGTTTTTGAACCCGTGCACGGTTCCGCACCAGACATCGCCGGACAAGATAAAGCAAATCCCATCGCCCAAGTTTTAAGCGCGGCAATGATGCTACGTTACGCCTTAAATCAACCGGAAGCTGCTAATAAAATTGAGCAAGCCGTTGTCGAAGTTTTGGATCGAGGTTATCGCACTGGCGATATCATGTCGGAAGGCATGAAACTCGTTGGCTGTCGAGCGATGGGCAATGCTTTAATTGAAGCTTTGCAAGCTTAATCTCGCTTGTTACTCGTTCCCAGGCTCTGCCTGGTAACGCATTTTAGGAGGCTCTGCCTCCATTAAAACAAGCCAAATGAGACAGAATTTTGGAGGCAGAGCCTCCGGGTATTAATTACCAGGCAGAGCCTGGTAATTAGATATTTTATAATTTAATGTTCCGCCGTCAAAAGCTTGAATTGCTCGGTATCAATGCGACTTGCTCGATACAAAACTTCAGCAATTTCCGAAAGCGCTAACACAGAATGGGCGCGATAACCGTTGGCCTGCATCTTATCTTTGACTCCCTGTTCGTGGTCGATTAATACCACGATATCTTCCACATTCAAGCCAGCCGATTTTAACTTAGCCGCGCCTTCCATCACGCTTTTGCCACTAATCAAAATATCATCGACTACGACAATCGTTTCTCCTGCCTGAAAATGCCCCTCAATCAATTTGCCTGCACCGTAAGTTTTCACCTCCTTGCGCGGGAAAATCATCGGGCGTTCCATCCGCAAGGCTAAACCGGTTGCTGTGGGTAAAGAACCGTAGGGAATTCCCGCAATGCGATCGAATTTTAAATCCTTGAGAATGTCTGCATAAGCGCTGACAATTTGGTGGAAAATCTGCGGAATTGAGATAATTTTTCGCAAGTCGATGTAATATGGAAATACGGCGCCCGATGCTTGTACGTGGTCGCCAAAAACTACGCAGCCGATGTCATAAAGTTGCAAGATTAAATCGCGGTGAGGTTCCGGTTGCAAAAAGCAAACATCGGGCAGCCACAATTCGCAAGTGGGACTACCTTCGATCGCCCGCAGCCTCTGTTTATTAATACTATCCCGCAATTTCTCAATTTCTCGGCGCGGCTCTTTCCCCGCTAATAAGCTCGGGGGGACTGGCAGCAGCAAATCTTCACCATTCTTGCTTAAACCAGCCGCCAGCAGTTGTGCGAGGTCGTTTTCTTCTGTTAGGTCATTTTCTGCGGGGATGTCTCCTTCGACTAAAATCAGGCGTTCAGGAGCCTCTTTGCGGATGCGGGCTAACATATCCGGCATTACTCCTACTTCTAAACCGACTTTTTCGGGAGTTCCCCAAGTTTGAGAGAGTCGGACTAATTGCAAGTAAAAAGGGTTGTTTGGCGTTGGGTATTCTTGCAAAGCCGCCGCTGACGGGTTGGCGCTGGCACAGAGGACAAAAACAGTTTTTCCAGCGTATAACAAAAATGGCGCTACTTGGTCGAATCCGGGATAGGGACTTAAAGTAATAGCGTCAACTCGCCAGTCTTGAAATACAATTTTGGCAAACACTGTGCTGGTATTTAAATCGCAGTGTTTGGCATCTAAAATTACTGGCAGGTGAGGGGGAATAATTGTTAAAATTTCTTGCAGCAATGCCCAACCGGGAATACCGAGAGATTGGTAAAAACCGAGGGTGATTTTGCAGGCACAGATTAAATCGGCTGTTTGGTCGATCGCACTTTTTAGCTTTGACAACAAATCAGTTACAAAAGTTTGAGTTTCCTCCCCAGTCATGGAAACCAGCGCGGGCAAGGTTTCCGGGTCGGGGTCGAGGGCTAAATACAGCAAACTTTGATTGCTTTCAACAGCCGCTAACAGTTTATCGAAAAAGTTGGTTCGATCCGTCATAGTGTGTTATGGAGGT
This sequence comes from Microcoleus sp. Pol12B5, assembly GCF_036701335.1. Lineage (NCBI taxonomy): Bacteria > Bacillati > Cyanobacteriota > Cyanophyceae > Oscillatoriales > Microcoleaceae > Microcoleus > Microcoleus sp. Pol12B5. The sequence continues at coordinate 8,459 of NZ_JAUBQQ010000004.1, forward strand.
AAGGGGAATTTAAAAAAATGCAGCTCAAACTGGGAGGGGTGTTGTGCCGGAAGAAACCGATCCCCGTTGAAATTGAAATTAAGAATCTTTTAAGATTGTAGAATGTAAAGAGCAGGAAATCTGTAACTTTGGGAGCAGTTTCATGAGGAATGATTTTCGGGTTGGCTACACCAGTGATTGCGCCTAACCCGCAGCAAATCAATTAGTTGCGGTAAACTAACCAGTGTCCGGGCGGCGATTTGATCGGCCTTCGCCTGCGGTACGCGAGTTTAGCAAATGCCAATTTGCAAGGGGGAGATTTGAGACGATCAAATTTTAGGGAAGCTAATTTATCGGGGGCAAATTTGAGCGGGGCTTCTTGGCGGCAAGCTAATTTACAAGGCGCTAATTTTACTCAAGCTAATTTAACCAGATCCCGTTTGACGGGTCTAATCTAAAAAATCCTACCGTTGGAGGTATTATTTGGGTTGACGGTAGTATTAAATAGATGCAGAAACTAAAGCAATGCCCGCCTTATATTAGGGATAGTAATAAATGATCGGTACGATCGACTTTACGATTTGGGACGAGTTGCTGCAACGCTACGTTGACGATTTGGGGCGCGTCAATTATCAACGCTGGAAAGCTGAGGGGGCGGATGTTTTGAGGGGGTGGCTGGAAAGTTTGGCGGATGTGGATTTGGCCGATGGTAGTGATGCGGATGCGCGGCTGGCGTTGTGGGTGAATGCGTATAATGCGATCGCAATTTCTCAAGTTCTGGAAGTATATCCGATCGCGTCGATCCGTCCCAAAGTTTTGGGAATTCCCAACTGGCTGAGTTTTTTGGATTTTTTCACTCGTTCAAATACGATTATTGGCGGCAAAAAGTACAGTCTCAATCAAATCGAACACGCAATTTTGCGGCCGGAATTTGCGGAACCGCGCATCCATTTTGCATTAGTTTGCGCTTCTGTCGGGTGCCCGCTGCTGCGCCGGGGGGCTTATTTCCCCGAGTCGGTACGGACTCAACTAGAAGCGGATGCCAGCCGTTTTATTCACAATCCTGATAAGGTGCGATATGATGCCGAGAAAAAGACGCTTTATTTGAGCAAGATTTTTAAGTGGTACGGCGAGGATTTTGTAAAAGCGGCGGGTTCGGTGGCTGAGTATGTGGGCGGTTATTTGGGGCCGGAGGCGGCTGTGGGTGATGGATTGGCGATCGTTTTTTTGCCTTACGACTGGAATTTGAATCGGGTTGATGGATAAAATTTGCGCCTAGGGATAGGTGTTTTTTTGAGGGGGTGATTTTTTTAGTCTGTCGTTACCCCTTCAAATTGCCAGATTCAACAGGG